>NZ_JBJDRJ010000021.1:0-64458 GCF_044987415.1 Microbacterium sp. ZW T5_45
CACCCCGCACCCCGCAGCCGCCCTTGCACTCCCCATCCGCCCGCACTACGGTTGAAACGTTTAAAGAACCATCGTCACCGAAGACGCAGGAGAGCCACGATGCCGGACATCGGTCTGCGAGACGTCGCCGCCCACGCGGGCGTCTCGATCGGCACCGTCTCGAACGCGCTCAATCGCCCCGGTGTCGTGTCCGCGAAGACGGCGGCCCTCGTCGCCGCCTCGGTCGAAGAGCTCGGCTACGTGCCCCACCTGGCCGCCCGCCAGCTCAAGGCCGGACGCAGCGACGCCCTCGGTCTCTCGGTGATCAACATCGCGAACCCCTTCTTCGCCGACATCGCCTTCGGCGCCGAGGAACGTGCGCTCGCCTCGGGCTACTCGATCATCGTCGGCAACGGCCTCGACTCCGTCGCCCGCGAAGCGCGCTCGCTCGACCTGTTCGAGCGGCAGCGCATGGACGGCGTACTCCTCGCCCCGGTCGAGGCCGCTCCGGAACAGCTCCAGCGATTCCGCAAGCGCGGTGTCCCGGTCGTGCTCATCGACCACCGGCATCCGCAGTTCTCCTCGGTCTCGATCGATCACCGGCTCGGAGGCCGCCTGGCGACGCAGTCGCTGCTCGACAGCGGATGCCGCCATCTCTCCTTCGTCGGCGGACCGGAGTCGCGACCGCAGATGGTCGAGCGACTGCGCGGTTTCCGCGAGGCCACGGACGGCCTGCCCGTGCGGACGACCGTGATCGACACCACGACCCTGAACACGCGCCTCGGCCGGGAGATCGCCGACCGGATCGCCGGCCTCCCGGCATCCGATCGCCCCGACGGCATCTTCGCCGGCAACGATCATCTCGCCATCGGGATGCTGCAGGGCCTCGTCGCGCGCGGCATCCGGGTCCCAGAGGACATCGCCCTCGTCGGCTACGACGACATCGAGTTCGCCGGAGCCGCGGTGATCCCGCTCACGTCGGTCCGCCAACCGGCGACCGACATGGGCGCACGCGCCGTCGACCTGCTGCTCGCCCACCTCAGCGGGTCCGACGAGGTCGTCGAGGCGCGTTTCACGCCCGAACTCGTCGTCCGCTCGTCGACACGCACCGCCTGACCACGCCAGACACACCCATCCCACGACACAGGAGTCCCATGCATTACGGCGCCGACTACAACCCCGAGCAGTGGCCCCGGGAGGTGTGGCCCGACGACGTGCGCCTCATGCAGGAGGCCGGGGTCACCCTCGTCAGCCTCGGCATCTTCTCGTGGTCGCGCATCCAGCCCGCCGAGGGAGTGTTCGACTGGGAGTGGCTCGACGAGATCATCGACCTGCTGCACGCGGGCGGCATCCAGGTCGATCTCGCCACCGCGACGGCATCCCCACCCCCGTGGGCGGCCGCCGCCTACCCCGAGATGCTGCCGCAGGATGCCGACGGCTCGACGTTCTGGCCGGGAAGCCGTCAGGCGTACGCCCCGTCGTCGCCGATCTACCGCCGCCTCGCCGCCGAGCTCGTCACCGCTCTCGCGGAACGGTACGCGCAGCATCCGGCGGTCGTGCTCTGGCACGTCAACAACGAGTACGGATGCCATCTGCACTACGACTTCTCGGATGCTGCGCGCGACGCGTTCCGCGCCTGGTTGGAGCGCAAGTACGCCACGATCGACCGCCTCAATCATGCCTGGGGAACCGACTTCTGGTCGCAGCGCTACACCGGGTTCGACCAGATCCAGCCGCCGCGCAAGGCGCCGTACAGCATCAATCCCACGAGCGTGCTCGACTTCAAGCGCTTCACCTCCGACACACTGCTCGAGCTGTTCGTCATGGAGCGCGACATCATCAGGGCGGCGGGCGCCGCGCAGCCGATCACCACGAACTTCATGGGCGCCTTCCCACCCGCGGACTACTGGAAATGGGCGGCCGAGGTCGACGTCATCAGCGACGACAACTACCCCGACCCGAACGACCCGGAGTCCTTCCGGGGCGCCGCGTTCGCGCGCGAGCTCATGCGGGGCCTCAAGCCGGGAGTGCCCTGGCTGCTCACCGAGCAGTCGACCAACGCCCTCAATTGGCGCCCCACCAACCCGCCCAAGGCACCCGGCCAGATGGCGGCGCTGAGCGCGCAGGCGATCGGTCGAGGTGCCGACGCGATCATGTTCTTCCAATGGCGGCAGTCGCGCCGCGGCAGCGAGAAGTTCCACTCGGCGATGGTGCCGCAGGCGGGACTCGAGACCCGCACCTGGCGCGAGGTGGTCGAGCTCGGCGGGCAGCTCGCGCAGCTGCCCTCCTTGCCCGATGTGTCGTCGGGGGCGCGCGTCGCTCTCGTGTTCGACTGGGAGAACTGGTGGGCGATCGGCGGCCGAGACCATCCGATCGGCCTCGACTACCTGGGTCTGGCGCACCGCTGGCACGCGGCACTGCACCGTCAGCACCTCGCGATCGACATCGTGAACACCACCGCCGAGCTCAGCGGCTACGCCCTCGTGGTCGTGCCGCAGCAGTATCTGCTCACCGACGAGGGCGCCGCGAACCTGTCGGCCTACGTGCAGGCCGGCGGCAACCTGTTCGTCTCGGCGTTCAGTGACGTCGTGGACGAGGACGACGCCTTCCGTGAGGGAGGCTTCCTCGTCGGGCTCCGCGACGTGCTCGGCGTCGCGATCGAGGACTTCGGCGCTCTCGTGCCGCCCGAGGCCCTCACCTCTGCGGATTCGGCGGGCGAGATCTCGACCCACGCCGTGCCCGAGGGTCCTGGTCAGTCGGAGGCGCCGCTCGACGGCCCGGCCGGACGCATCGTCGGCCAGTACCTCGCAGAAGAGCTGCTGGTGCAGGACGCCGAGGTGCTCGGCCGCTTCACCGATGGGCGCACCGCGGGCCGCGCAGCCTTCACCCGCAAACGCAGTGGAGCAGGCACCGGGTACTACCTCGCGACGATCCCCGACGATGACGGCATGTGGGAGGTGCTGCGCTGGCTCACCGCCGAGGCCGGCATCCGCCCGGAGATCGAGGGGCTGCCGGAACACGTCGAGATCGCCCGACGCGGCAGCATCCTCACGGTGATCAACCACAGCGCCGAGCCGTTCTCGGTGACGGTGATCGGCACGGACCTGCTCAGCGGCTCGACCGAGCCCGTGCGCGAGCTCGGGGCGTTCGGCTGGGCGTTCGTCGATACTCAGGCAACAGGACAGAAGGGAATCTGATGCAGTACACACGATTGGGCAGGGCCGGCGCGAAGGTGAGCCGGCTGGCGCTAGGAACCATGAACTTCGGACCGGTGATCGACGAGGCGGCCTCGACGGCGATCCTCGATCGCGCCGTCGAGGCGGGCGTCGACTTCATCGACACCGCCGACGTCTACGGCGGCGGCATGTGGGGCGATCACCCCGGGCAGTCCGAGGAGATCCTCGGACGCTGGATGCGCGACCGCGGCAACCGCGACGACCTCATCGTCGCCACCAAGGTGTACGGCGTGATGGGCCAGGGGCGCAACGATCGGGGCCTGTCGGCGGTGCACATCCGCGCGGCTGTCGACGCCTCGCTGCGGCGGCTCGGCACCGACCGCATCGACCTCTACCAGATGCACCACATCGACCGGGAGGTTCCGCTCGACGAAGTGCTCGGCGCGTTCGCCACGCTGCGCGAGCAGGGCAAGATCGTCTACCTCGGCAGCTCGAACTTCGCCGGCTGGCACATCGCGCGCGTGCAGGAGGTGGCCGCCGCCGCGGGCTTCCCCGCTCCGGTGACCGAGCAGTCGCTCTACAACCTCGCGCAGCGCACGATCGAGCTCGAGGTCGTCCCGGCGTCCGAGCAGTACGGCGTCGGCATCCTGCCGTGGTCGCCGCTCGCGAGCGGACAGCTCGGCGGCGTGCTGTCGAAGACCGACCGTTCGCGCTCGAGCCTGGATGCTCTCGGCGATCGCCGACCGGCGATCGAGCGCTACGAGGCGTTCTGCGCCGAGCTCGGCATCCGCCCCGGCGTCGTCGCGATCGCTTGGCTGCTCCACCAGCCGTCCGTCACAGCGCCCATCATCGGGCCGCGCACGATCGACCAGCTCGACTCGGCCATCGAGGCGCTCGACGTGACCCTCGACGCGGATGCTCTCGCCGAGCTCGACCGCATCTGGCCCGGCCCCGGCGGCACGGCACCCGAGGCGTACGCCTGGTAGCGTCCGCCGTTCCCACGGAGTTCACCGCCCGTCCATGTCCGGTGACTACAACTGCAGATGCGCGGACTGAGACGCAGACCGGATCGGGTAGTCACGACCTCCGCGCGACACGGTGAGCTCTGCTCCCGTGGCGGTGCCATGCGCCGCAGGGATCCCCGCCGAATCGGGTCGGCGGGGATCCCCTTTCTCTCAGCGCGGCCTACAGCCGCTCGACGATCAGGGCGTTGGCCATGCCGCCGCCCTCGCACATGGTCTGCAGACCGTAGCGGCCGCCTGTGGCCTCGAGATGGTCGACGAGCGTGCCGAGCAGGCGCGTCCCCGAAGAGCCGAGCGCATGGCCGAGCGCGATCGCGCCGCCCCGCGGGTTGAGCCTCGCGGCATCCGCTCCGAGCTCCGCGGCCCAGGCGAGCGGCACCGACGCGAACGCCTCGTTGACCTCGTAGGCGTCGATGTCGTCGATCGAGAGTCCGGAGCGCTCGAGGATCCGCCTGGTCGCCGGGATCGGCCCGGTGAGCATCATCAGCGGGTCATCGCCGACGACCGCGAAGGAGTGGAAGCGCGCCCGCGGACGCAGCCCGAGAGCCGAGGCCCGCTCGGCGCTCATGAGCAGCGCGGCCGACGCCCCGTCGGTGAGCGGTGACGAGTTCCCGGGTGTGATGCGCCAGTCGAGCTCGGGGAAGCGCGCGGCGAGAGCCTCCGTCCGGAAGGCGGGCGTGAGACCGGCGAGCCCCTCGGCGGTCGTGCCCGCGCGTACGGTCTCGTCGGCGACGGCGTCCGGTGCCTCATCGATCGCGACGACAGCGCGGTCGAAGAACCCCTCGGACCAGGCGGATGCCGCTCGGCGATGCGACTCGGCGGCATAGGCGTCGAGCGCCTCGCGGTCGAACCCCCAGCGGTGCGCGATGAGCTCGGCGGAGACCCCCTGATTCACGAGCCCCTCCGGGTAGCGGGCGCGGAGGCGGGGCGACATCGGGCTGCCACCCGCGGCCGACGACCCGAGCGGCACACGGCTCATCGACTCGACGCCGCCGACGAGCACGGCGTCGTAGGCGCCGGCCATGATCCCCTGGGCGGCGATGTGCACAGCCTGCTGGCTCGAGCCGCACTGGCGGTCGATCGTCGCGCCAGGCACGCTTTCGTCGAAGCCCGCGGCGAGCACGGCCTGGCGGGCGATGTTCGACGACTGCTCGCCGACCTGGCTCACGCAGCCGAGCAGCACATCGTCGATCTGACGCGAGTCGAGCCCGGTGCGGTCGAGCACGGCCGTCAGCACGCCGGCGGCGAGATCGACCGGATGCACGCCCGAGAGCATCCCTCCGGGTTTGCCCCGCCCGACCGGGGTGCGGACCACATCGATGAGGACGGCGTCATTGCTCATGCCGCCATTCTCACAAACTACAATCGATGACGCGCCGCCACCCTGGCGCACTCCCCCGCCGATGCGCCCGCGATCCGGGCCACAGCTTCCTGAGGACCCACCATGTCCAGCGAACCCATCACCGTGTCGATCCGCCGAGAAGTCGATCCCGAGCGCGTCGCCGAAGCGACCGCCTGGGTGCAGACCGGGGTGAATCTCGCACACCGGTATCCGGGCTTCCTGGGGTCGGGGTGAGTGCGCGACGGCGAGGAGTCGCACGTCTGGCACATGCTGTATCGGTTCGCCGACGAGAAGTCCCTCCTCGCCTGGGAGGATTCCGACGAGCGGGAGTGGTGGCGCTCGACCGGGGACCAGTTCGTGCGCAGCGAGCGCTCCCGACGTCGCAGCGGCATCGAGGGCTGGTTCGACGAGCCGACGACCGGAAGTATCACGCTTCCCCGCGCCGACGGCACGACCACGACGGTGGCGATGGTGCAGACACCGCCGCGGTGGAAGCAGGCGGTGTCGATCTGGCTCGGCTTCTTCCCGGTGAACGTCGCGTTCAGCTACGCGATGAGCCCTGTGCCGGGGTGGGACGGCCTGCCGATCTGGCTGCGCGTGCTCGCGACCACCCTGGTGCTCACGCCGATCATGACGTACTGGGTACTGCCTAGGGTCACCCGGATGCTGCGCGGATGGCTCGCGCGCTGAGCCGGGTCACCGAGAAGGCGGCGCGGTGCTCTCCCGCACCACGAGACGCGGGCGCTCGGAGGAAAGTCTCCGGCCCTCGCGCCCCTCGATCTCCGCGAGCAGCAGGTCGAAGCCCCGTCTGCCCATACCGGCGAAGTCCTGACGCACCGTCGTGAGCGGCGGCGACCAGAGCTCGGCGAGCGGGTGGTCGTCGAAGCCGATCACCGAGATGTCCGCCGGCACACTCTTTCCCGCGATCACGATGCCGCGGATCACCCCCATCGCGATCTCGTCATTGCCGCAGAACACGGCGGTGACGTCGGCGTCCGCAGCGAGCGCCTCACCGATCGCTATGCCGCTGCGCGCTTCCCACGACGCATCGAACGGCTCGGGGATCTCCGCGCCCGCGCGACGCAGCGCCCGACGCCATCCGGTCGTGCGACCGTCCTCCTTGCGCGAGGGCGGCACACGCACGTGGTGCACAGTGCGGTGGCCGAGCGACAGAAGGAAATCGGTGACCTCCTCCGCCGCCCTGGTCTCATCCAGCAGCGCTTGAGGAACGGACGTATCGCGGATGCCGGACAGGGCGACCACCGGCAGTTCCGGAGGAATGCGTTGGAGGGCGACCACGCCGGGCGGATCGAACTTGAGGACGACGACTCCGGCGAGCGGCTGACTGAGCGCGGCGTCGATGGCCCGCTCGACCTCCTCCGCATCCGTGCTCTCGACCACCGTGATCATGACGGTGTAGCCGCCGGCGCGCGCCGCCTCTTCGACCCCTCGGATCGCCTCGGCATATCCGTAGCGTGAAGTGTCGCCAGCGATCACGCTGATCACCATCGGTCGACGTGACGCCAGCACCCTGGCGGCACCGCTCGGCCGGTAATTGAGTTCGAGGATCGCGGCCTCGACGGCCTCGCGCTTGGCCGCGCTGACCTTGGCCGCGCCGGTGAGGACGCGCGAGACCGTGGGCACGGAGACGCCCGCGCGCTCGGCGACATCGGTGATCGTCGCCACCTTGGTCATGGCCGCTCCTGTCCGTCGGGGCGCGACGGCAGTGCTCATTTCACCGCCCCGCTGGTGATGCCGGAGATGATCTTCCGCTGCGCGACCACGAAGGTGATCAGCAGGGGAAGGCTCATCAGGATGATATAGGCGAAGATCAGGTGCCAGTTCTGCAGGTACAGTCCGGCACTCGCCACCTGGTAGAGGTTCAGCGGCAGAGTGTCGAGTCGCCCGCCCACGACGAAGAGCGCGTAGAACACGTCGTTCCAGATGTACAGGCAGATGAGGATCGTCGCCGTGGCCAGGACCGGCATGAGCAGCGGAAGGATGATCTTGATGAACACCCGGATCGGCGAGGCTCCGTCGACTCGCGCGGCCTCCTCGAGCTCCACCGGGATCGTACGCACGAACCCGGTCACGAAGAAGATCACGGTGGACAGGTACATGCCCATATAGACGCCGATCATGCCGACCGCGGTACCGGCGAGACCGAGCTGGCGCAGCAGCAGCACGATCGTCACGACGGCGGGCGGCAGGACGATGCCACTGATGGCGAGGGCGTAGACGATCGCGAGCCCCTTCGACGACCGCCGTCCGAGGATCCAGGCAGCCATGGAGCCGAGGATGAGGACGCCGATAACGGCGGGGACCATGACCAGGAGACTGCCTCCCAGAGCGGCGAGCATGCGCCCATCCGTGATCACCGTTGCGAAGTTGTCGAACAGATGCCACTCCGTGGGCGGGGTGAGGTCGGGCCGCAGCGCCGATGCCTGATCCTTGCCGGCTGTCATCAGGACGATCCAGAACGGCACACCCAGCAGGATGACGGCAGCGGCGACGGCGACGATCGGTTGGATGACACGGTGGGGGCGGATGCGGCTTCGCATCGGGGTGGAGACGCTCACAGGACGTCCTCTCGCTTACGCAGGAAACGGATGACGGGGAAGGCGAGGATCATGACCATCAGGAAGAGCACGAGGCTCATGGTCGTCGCCTGTGCGAAGAGCCCCTGGCCGAAGGTCCGGAAGATGAAGATGTTGACGAGTTCCGTGGTGCCACCAGGGCCGCCGGCGGTCGTCGCCTGCACGATGTCGAAGCCGTTCATGGAACCGAGCAGCGAGGTCGCGACGTTGAAGGTCACCGCGGGAGCGAGCAGCGGGAAGCGGATGGTGCGCAGCGTCGTCCACCAGCCGGCGCCGTCGAGACGTGCCGCCTCGATGACGTCCTCGTTGATGGTCTTGAGCCCAGCCAGATAGATCAGCATCGACAGCCCCATCCACTTCCAGGAGTGGATCAGCGCGACCACGACGATCGTCCATGTCGTGCTGCCGAGCCACGCGATGTCTATGTCGCGGCCGAACACGAACCCGAGGATGCCGTTGAGCGCCCCGTCGGGCTTGAGCAGTGCTTGGAACACATAGCCCACGGCGAGCGCGGACATGATCACCGGGATGAAGAACGCGACACGCACTGCACGGTTCACGCGTGTATCGCGTTCGAGCAGCAGCGCGAGGATCAGCCCGAAGAGGTTCTGGAACACGGCCACCAGCACGGCGTAGACGATGGTGATCCAGAGTCTGCCCAGCAGCGTGCCGCTCGAGAACAACTCGACGAAGTTGCCCGCACCGACGAAGCCGATCTCCGACTTGAAGCTGGACCAGTCGGTGAACGCGTAGACGAAGTTGAACAACGTCGGGATGAAGAAGAACACCACAAGCACGACCAGTGCAGGCACGAGGAACCACAGCGGATGGTCCTTCTTCGCTCGTCGGTCAGTGACGAACTTCCTGGTCACGAGAGCGCGCGTCGTGTCGGTGGGGCGGTCGAGTGTAGCGGTCATCGCCTGCTGCCTTCTCGGATGGTGATGGGGGTGGGGCGGCGGCGACGCCGCCGCCCCAGAGGAATCAGAACCCGGCGGCGCCGATGGCCTTCGCGAGCTGAGCGAACTGGTCCTGCGAGGTCTGCGCGACCTCCACGGGCGTCTTTGTTCCTTGGATCATGTCCCCGAGGTTCAGATAGAGATCGGGGTTGACGATCGCGAGCGCCTGCATCGAACCGACCGATGTTCCGAGCGACGCGCTCACGTCCAGCAGCGCCTGCGGGACGCCGGCCGGTGTGTCGACGCCGTCCTGCAGAGAGGGCGTGGCCTGCGCCTCGACGAAGTCGGAGTATCCGTCGCCGAGCCAGTACGTGAGCAGCTGACGCGCTGCGGCTTCGCGCTTCGCATCATCGGTCTTGAAGGCGACGAGAGCGTTCGACTGGTCGGGGATGAACGTGCCGACGTTGCCCGTGGGCGAGATCGGGAAGAATCCGATCTTCTCGTCGAGCTCATCCGTGTCGGCGAGCGACTGCAACTGTCCGAAGAAGGAGTTCACCTGCACGGCCATCGCTGCGGATCCGTCGAGGATCGCGGCTCCCTGATCCTCGAACGTCGCGGTCTTGAGGTCGGCGTTGAAGAGACCCTCATCGATCAGCGCGGCGTACTCGTCGATCGCGCCCTGAATGGTCGCGTCGGTGAACTTCTCCTCACCGGAGTTCACGCGATCCCAGAGACCGTCCTTCGCGGCGTCTGCCAGCTGCACCTGGACCCACCACTGGGTGGCCCAGGGAGTGCCGCCACCGAAGTCGAAGAACGGCGTGACGCCGCTCGTCTTGAGCGTACGGGCGACCTCGAGGAAGGATTCCCAGTCGGTCGGGAGCTCGGTGATGCCGGCGTCGGCGAAGACCTGCTTGTTGTAGTAGACGCCCTGCACGGCAGGCGTGGAGATGAGCGCCGCGTATCGCGTGTCATCGAGGATGCCGGTGATGTCCCGGACGTCCGAGGTGTACGAGTCGATGAACGGCGCTCCGTCGAGGGGCTGCAGGTTGGTCGACGCATTCAGCGCCGTGAGCATCGACGCCGTCGGCTGCCAGAACGCGAGGTCGGGCTTGTCACCCGACGCGACCTTGGTCTGCACACTCTGCTCATAGGGGTCGGGGATGGTGACGACCTCCACGTCGGCGCCGGTGAGCTCCTCGAAGCCGGCAACGACGCTGTCAGGCACCGTGTTCGAGTTCTGCGCGGCCCAGATCGTGAGTGAGACCCCGTTCAGGTCAGCGTCCTGTGCAGGCCAATCCGCGGGGGCTGCGTCTCCCCCGGAACCGGCTCCCGGATCGGAACAGCCGGCCAGGACGATGGCAGAGGTGGCGACGGCGGCGACGAGGGCCGCGGCGCGGAACCGCTTCTTCATTGAATTGCTCCTTCGAGATGGATCATGCAGGGTGTGGTGAATCGGGCAGGGTGTGGTGAATCAGGCACGGTGTGGTGAATCGGGCAGGGTGTGGTGAATACGCAGCGTGCGGGCGGCCGTCTCAGGCCCGTCCGTCCGGATGCGCAGTGTTCCCGTCGCGGCATCCCAGTCGGTCTGCCACTCGGGGAGGTCGAGGGGGAAGACCGTCTCTATCGTGACGTCCTTCCCGGTGAGGTGCGGCAGCTGCAGTTCGACGCGCTCCCTCGCGCCACGCCGCCAGACCGAGAGCACGTCCGCGTCGGCGCCGGTGAGGCCGAGAGCGACCCATTCGTCGTCCCATCCCGGCAGTCCGATCGGCCAGTAGGGCGAGCCTCCGCCGATGTCCTCGCGCAACCGCTTCGCGACGGTGATCGCCGTCGCGACCCGGTGGCGCTGCTCTGTCGTCATCCGGTTCAGGTGCCCCGAGACGTAGTAGCGCCCGAGCAGGCCCGTGACGAGAGCGAACGACGCCTCCTCGGGATCCATTTCCGGTTGCGGATACGCCCAACTGGCAGCCTGCTCCGGGAGCATCGACATCGGAGCGGATGCTGCGATCGGGGGATACCTGCGGAAGTCCTGCTGGTCCGAAGTCGACTGCATCGCGAGACGGGACATCATGGCGAAGTCCGCCCGCATCGCGCCGGAGCCGCAGTTCTCGATCACGAGATGCGGATGACGGTCCAGCAACCGGTCGAGCCACGCGAGATGCGCGCGGTTGTGCTCGAGGAGGCCCGCCCCGGTGCTGACGGCGGAGAGATCGGTACCGCTGCCCGGGTCGATGTTGTAGTCGAACTTGAAGAAGCCGATGCCGAAGTCCGCGATCAACCGATCGACCACTCCGTCGAGGTGCGCGACCGCCGCGGGGTGGCGAAGGTCGAGGTGGTATCTGTCGTGCTCGACGATGCGGGCTCCGTGGCGTTGCAGGAACGCCTCGGCGGGAAGGGCGTCGGCGGCGGGACTCCGCACACCGATGACCTCCGGCTCGAGCCAGAGCCCCGGCACCATACCGTGCGCTCTGATCGCCTCGATCACCTCACCCATCCCGCCGGGGAACCTCGAGGTGGAGGGCTGCCACAGTCCGACACTGTCCCACCAATGCCCGCTGTCGTCGTACCAGCCTGCGTCGATGCAGAAGATCTCGGCGCCGACCTCGGCGGCTGCGGCGATCAACGGCAGAAGCTTGTCGGTGGTCGGGTCGCCGTCGAGCGTGTTCATGTAGTCGTTGAACACGACCGGCGACGCGGCGTTGTCGATGTGCGGTCTACGGACCTCACGGCGATGCGCGGTGAGGGCGGCGACGGCTCCGGCGAGGTCCGCCCCGAACGCGATCGTCACCGGCACGGTCGTGAAGCTCTCGCCGAGGGCCAGCGGCTGTGTCCAGGCGGATTCCGTGTCAGTCGGCCCCGAAAGGGCGAGGTACGCCCCGGCGGTGTCCGAACCGATCTCCCAGCGCCAGGAACCGTTGTGCTCGATCTGCCACGCGAGAGCCATGCCGAGGCCGTCGTGAGCGAGGACTCCTCCCGGCAGTGCTCGACCTGTGGACCAGGTGCCGGTCGATGCGACGCTGAGACTGCCGCGCGGATTGTGACCGGTGAGCTCTTCGGCGAGTCCGGGGAACTCCGCGCCGGGAAGCGGCCGGCTCGTCCATCGGCCTTCGCCCAGCCATTCGCTGCGGCCGGCGGTGAGCGTCCAACCGGACAGCGACTCCACACCGGTGGACAGCGGCAGCCCGATCACCGCCGAGGGCAGCGCGCGCAGAACGAGCACGTCCGGAGAGTCGTTGGTCAGTGTCGTGGTGAAGCGGACCGACGAAGCCGATCCTCTGCTCTCGATGCGCGTCACGGCGAGGGCCCCGCCCCCGCGCTGCTCGATCTCGAGGACGTCGCCGTTATCGCGCGCTTCAGAGAATCGCAATCGCGAGCCGGATGCGGTGTGGGCCAGTCGATCGGATGCCGGAGTGTGTCCTCCATCGACGAGCAGCGGCTCCACGAGCGGGATCCGGTGGGTCGGCGCTGACACGCCTCCGACGCGGATCCGCTCCACCCGGACCGCAGTCTCGGCGTCCCAGCCGAAGACGAGTTCCACTCCGCCTGCGTTCCATGCGATCTCTCGCGTCGCGCTGTCGCCAGGTGTGTGCAGCAGTGTCATGGGATCTCCGTCGTTCTCGTTGCCCGGCCTGACGCTACACGATTCTGAAACCGCTATCAACCTTTCTTGAAAGCGTTATCAAGATTTTCTTGAAAGCGGTATCAGAGCGCTGCTACCGTGAGTCGCATTCGGCGTGCATCGGCGCGCTCTCAATGAGGAGAAGGGTTTCCCGTGAAGAAGAAGAGAGTCGCAGCGCTCGGCGCGACCGCGGCCGTGGTCATGTCAGCTTTCGTCGCAGTACCTCCGGCATCCGCGCAGGAGCCGGTGCTGTCGGTCGATTTCTCTCAGCGGACCGGCGACTTCCGCGGCGGTGCGACCGGGACTCTGTACGGGTTCGGTGACGAGGGCGCGCCCACCCAGGCACTGATCAACGGGGCCCGCATCACGAACACGTCGCAGAAGGCTCCGTACGGAACCCAGCATCCGTCAGGAGACGCGCTCGCCGTCGAGGACGGGTTCTTCGCAGAGCACGGCCAGGACATGTACATCTACGTGCAGGACTACTACCCCGACTGGGCGTACAACGCCGGAGCACGCCCCGGCGACACCCGCTCGTATGACTTGACGAACGGCACATTCACCAACTCGCCGAACGGGGTCTGGGACTACCTCGAGGTCGTGGAGTTCGTCGCCGATGCCGTCGCCACAGGGTCCGAGCATCCGGACAAGTACGTGTTCATCCCGTTCAACGAGCCGGACGGCGGCAACTGGTACCCGAACTGGAGCACGCAGAAGAACCAGTTCCTCGCGGATTGGCAGAGCTCGTACGAGAAGATCCAGGAGGTCTGGGATCGCCACGGTCTCGGACACGCGCGCATCGGTGGCCCTGGCGACACCCGCTGGCAGCCCGAGCGCAGCGCAGACATCCTCTCCTTCGCGAAAGAGAACGGCTCGCTGCCCGACGTCTTCATCTGGCACGAGCTCGGAATCGACAACCTCGCCACGTACCGCTCGCACTACGCGGACTACCGGGCGCTCGAGGAGTCTCTCGACATCGACCCCTTGCCCATCAACATCACCGAGTACGGCATGCTCCGTGACATGGGTGTTCCCGGACAGCTGATCCAGTGGTTCACGATGTTCGAAGACACGAAGGTCGACGCTCAGACCGCATATTGGAACTACGCGGGCAACCTGTCGGACAACACGGCGCGACCGAACGGTGCGAACGGCGGATGGTGGATGTTCAAGTGGTATGGCGATCTCGCTGGAAGCGAGACCGTCCGGGTCACCCCTCCGTCACCGAGCACAGTCGACACGTTGCAGGGCATCGGCGCGATCGATGAAGCCAACCGCAGGGCGACCGTGCTCTGGGGCGGCACCGACAGCGACGTCACGCTGGATCTCAGCGGCCTGTCGTCCGAGATCTTCGGCGACACGGTCGACATCGAGGTGCGCGAGGTCGCATTGACCGGAGCAGAGGGCCTCGCAGGCACACCTCGGATCATCACTGCGAAGTCCGGTGTGGCGCTGTCGAGCGGCAGCACCACGCTCTCGGTGCCGACATACGACCGTTATGCGGGATACCAGCTCATCGTGACACCGGCGCAGAGCCGGGACGTCACCGCCGAAGCCCATGCGCAGGCCTGGTCGATCGCATCCGAAGCGGAGGACCTCGCCCTCACGGACGCGCAGGTCTACGCGCAGGATCCGCTCGCCGGCGGAGGATGGAAGTTCCTCGCATCGGGTGGCAAGGATGTGGGCTCGTTCAACCGCCCCACGTCGAAGGCCGAGTGGGCCATCACCGCACCGCACGACGGCACCTATCGGCTGCAGGTGATCGGCGGCGCTCCCGGAGTCCCGGGGCGACATGCACTGTTCGTCGACGGATCGGATGCCGGGACCATTCAGTACGCGGCAGATCTCGCGCTGAACGACAGGTCGCGGTGGCAGTACCGAGGGAGCGCGGAGGTGCTCGTCGAGTTGACCGCCGGCGAGCATGTGCTCTCGATCCGCGCGAGTGCGGACGGTGCGACTCGTCTGCCGAACTCCGACATCACCCTCGACAAGGTCAGCCTCACCGACGTGACGGCGGGAGAGCCCGTGCACTATCCCTCGACGGGATTCCGTCTGGACGGAGGCGCTGCACTCGACTGGGACGGCGGCGTGAAGGGCGCCGCCGCACTCACGGATGATGCGACGGCGACGCTCTATGCGGCCGCCATGGACAGCGGCTACTACGACGTGTCGATCGATTGGGCCTCCTCCGCGGCATCGGGCCTCTCGCTCGAGGTGAACGGCCGTGCCGTCGCCGCGTTCGAGTCGGACGCCGCCGGGTCCTGGATCTCGACGTCGCGCGTGCGGCTGAGCGAGGGCATCAGCGAGCTGGTGCTGCGCTCTGCGGACGGGGCCGTCGTAAGCGGTGTGACGACGACGAGGACGGCAGAGGCTGACAGCAGCGCCGTGACGATCGAGGCGGAGAGCACGAGCCTGCTCGGCGCGGCATCCGTCACGACGCTCGCGGCGAGCACCGGCACCAATGCCTCGGGCAGCGCCTTCGTCGGCAACGTCGGGCAGGGCCGCGGGAACGCGATCGAGATCTCCCGGCAAGCGGGCTTCTCAGCACCCGGCGAGTACGACGTGGAGATCCACTACTCGAACGCCGAGCTCGTCGGGAATCACGACTACAACCCGCAGGTCGTCGATCGTCGACTGGACATCGATGAGGGTGACGCGTCCGTGGGCCACGGGTACTTCCGGTACACCTATTCGTGGAACTCCTTCTCGCAGCGCAGCATCCCTGTCACCCTCACGACGGATGACCAGTCGCTGCGTCTCTACAACAGCGCTGCCTGGGCGCCGAATATCGATCGGATCGTGATCGCTCCGCTCACGATCGGCGATCCGAGCACGGTCGCGGCGACGGCAGCCGTGACCGCGACCACGTCGTCACGCTGTGTCGCGGGCAAGGTCGTCCTGCTCGTCTCTGTCTCGAATGAGGAGCAGAGCGAGGCGATCGTGCAGGTGGAGACGTCCTACGGCATCAAGCAGAACGTCGCCATCGGTGCAGGAAAGACGGTGAGCACGAGCTTCTCGACCCGCCAGACGTCGATCGACGCCGGCACCGCCGTCGTCCGCGGTGAGGTGACAGGAACACCGGTCGCCGCGACCGCAGGGATCGACGCTCGCAGCTGCGGCTGATCATGGTCGGGACGCCCGCTCGGCACTCCTCCCTGGGGAACTGCCGAGCGGGCGTTTCGTGTCCGATCCGAGCGTCACCCCTCGTCGAAGTCGCTCTTGCGGATCCGCGCGTGCGCTCCCTTCACGATGTCGACGACCTGCGAGATGTTCACATCGGTCGCGGCGCTGAGATAGGCGTAGGCGAGGTGCGGCTGCATCCCGTAGCGCGCGACGAGCAGTGAGATCGATGCGCGGACGCACTCGCGCACCGCTTCGTCGAGGTCCTCGTGCATGCCGGTCGGCACGAAGTATTCGGCGGTCTCGCCCATCGGTCCCGCCAGCTCGCCGAAGGCCGCGAGCGCCCGCTCGCGCGGGATCACATCGAACCGCAGCCGCGCGCGCAGCGACGCCTCCAACGCCGTGAGCGAGACCTCGCCGTCCCCCTGCGCGAAGTGCGGGTCGCCCACGTAGGCGAGAGCTCCCTCGACGCGGACCGGCAGGTACAGGGTGCTGCCCGCGGTGAGCAGCTTGACGTCGATGTTCCCTCCGTGCGCACCCGGCGGCACCGAGTGCACCCGCTCGGATCCCGGCGTCGCGACGCCCATGATGCCGAGGAACGGCGCGAGCGGGAATCGCGCCGACCGCGTCGACCCCTCGCGCAGCGGGACGACCCCGCGCCCGGCGTCGTCGACGGATGCGAACACGCTCACGTTCCCCTCACCGGCGGGGTATTCGGGGAGGGCTCCCCGGCCATGCCGGTTCGATATCACCCCGTACGGCACGCGCTGATCGAGCGCGTCCACCCGGATCGCGAGCACGTCCCCCGGCTGGGCGCCCCGCACGCGCACGGGCCCGGTGACGACGTGCGGACCATCGACCGCCGCGTCCCGGCCGCCCGAGGCGGCGATCGCGACGGCATCCGTCAGCACGCCCTCACGGGCGACGCCATGCGCGCCGAAGAACCCGATCGGGTCTGCCCCCTGATCATCGAGCAGACCCTCGTGGCTGACCGTGTCGATCACCACGCTCTCCCCCGCCTCGACCGTGAGCACCGGTTCATCGGTCGCGCAGGGCAGGCGTCCCCACAGGCGTCCCGTCGTCGGCGGCGAGATAGCGGATGCCGTCGGGCAGGTCCCGACTCGGCTGCAGGATGCTGCGGCTCATGCGCCGACCGCCTCCGCGCGCTCGGAACGGGCGACAGTCGGCGGGGAGACGTTCGATCGGTCGGTCATGTGTCCTTCTCTCAGATCAGACGGATGCCGGCGCGAGCGCGGCCAGGCGCTCGAGCGCGGGAGCGAGGGTGCGATCCCTGGTCTCCGCGGAGACCACCGACCCCCGGGAGATGACGAGTCGTCGAGACGGCTGCTCGATCACCGGAGGGACGTCGAGCGTCTGGTCGAGCACGACGACGTCAGCCCGCGCTCCTGTGCGGATGCCGCCGACGGACCCCGGATCGATCACCTGTCGCCCCGCGACCGTGATCATCTCGAGCAGGCGATCGAAGTCGGCATCCGCCGAGAGGTGCGAGACCCGCCCGAGCAGCAGCGCCATGTCGAGGGGATCGGCGGTGCCGCTCGGTGTGAAGGCGTTGCGGATGTTGTTGGACGACAGCGCGGTCGGCACACCTTCCTCCCACAGCGCACGCAGCGGCGCCACCCCGCGGCGCACGTTCGCCTCGTCGGCGCGCCCCACGAGGAACAGATCGGTCGCGGGCAGCAGCACGACGGTGATGCGCGCCTCGGCGAGCGCGGCGAGCACACGCCCTCGCGTCGCGCCGTGCAGCGAGGCGAGCGTCGTCGCGTGGCCGATGCTCACCCGCCCCTGGAGCCCCCGGGCGACCGTGGCACGGGCGACGTGCTCGGCGAGGGCGAACCGCCCGTCGGAGGTGTCGTCGGCGAGGTCGAGATGCAGATCGGCGGGCACGCCGTACTCGACGGCGAGATCGAGCACGAGATCGACATGCGCCCGCGCATCGGCCACGTCGACCTCGGAGTACGGGCAGCCACCGACGATCGTCCCCGCCCTCGACAGCGCTTCGCGCATCAGCGGCAGCGTTCCGGGACGCGACAGGATGCCCTCCTGCGGGAAGACCGCGGTCTGCAACTCGACGACGCCGACCAGGTCCTCCGCGAGTTCCGTCATCACATCGATGCCGAGCAGGCCGACCCCGGGGTCGACCTCGGTCTGCGCACGTACGGCGGTCGTGCCGTGCGCGACCGCCGCGGCGAGGGTGCGCGCGGCGCGGGCACGCACGTCGTCGCGGGTGAACCCGGCCTTGCGGCGTGCGGTCGCGGCGATCGCCTCGGCCAACCCGCCCGCGGAGGCGCCGAGGTGGGCCTTGTCGAGATGCAAATGGGGCTCCACGAAGCCCGGCACGATCACGCTGCCGCCGAGCTCGTGCACGACGGCGCCCTCGGGTTCGGCGATGCTCCCTGCGGGTTCGACGGCGGCGATCGTCTCGCCGTGGATGAGCACGTCGACCGGTCCGCGTCCGCGGAGCAGCCCCGACCGCAGGAGCATCGCCGACACCTCAGCCTCCGATCAGCACGTCGGCGCGGGCAGCGATGTCGAGCAGCAGCTCGTCATCGCCCTGCCGGCCGACGATGCAGAGTCCGACGGGCAGACCGTCGACCTCGGCGAGCGGCAGCGAGATCGCGGGCAGCCCGCCGAGCCCCGCGATGCACGTCATGCCAATCGTCTGCCCGCGGAGCCTGCCCTTCGCCTCGGTGTCGAGGTCGAGCAGCGGAGCGGGACCGGATGCCGTGGCGAAGGCCAGCACGCCGCCCGACGGCAGCAGAGCCTCGAGCGCGGCGCGCACCTCGTCGCCCGCCCGGTCGGCGAGCACGGCCCGGGCCGGATCCGCCGCCTTCGCATCGGCCATGCGCGCGGTGACGCCGGGGCCGAACGACGGCGAGCGGCGCGACACCCACTCGCCGTGGGTGGCCCAGATGTCGGCCAGCTGCCGCGCCATGAACGCGCTCTTCCACGCCGCCAGCGTCTCGGCGCCGGCGAGCTCGCCGCGCTGCAGCGGCAGACCGAGCAGTTCGGCCAGCCGCTCGGCCGCGTCCGCGACCGCGACGGACGTCGCCGGGTCCGCCAAGGCGAGTACGTCCTCGGCGAGCACCAGGGCCGTCGCGGCGGCGGGCTCGCTTGCCTCCGCCTGGGCCGATGACGCCAGCAGCACGCCCGCCGCTGCGCGCAGCGTGTCGCCGCTCCGGGCGAGCACCCCGACGGTGTCGAAGTGCGGTGCGAGCGCGACCGCGCCGTCGAGGGGGATGCGTCCATGCGTGGGGCGGATGCCGAACACCCCGCAGTACGAGGCCGGCACCCGCGTCGATCCTCCGGTGTCGGTCGCGAGCGCGTACTCGACGAGGCCCGCCGCGACCGCCGACACCGAACCGCTCGACGAGCCGCCGGGGATGCGATCGGGCGCGACCGGGTTCAGCGGCGTACCGAAGTGCACGTTCGTGCCCGACAGGCTGAAGGCGAGCTCGTCGCTGTGCGAGATGCCCGCGACCGTGGCCCCGGCATCCACCCACCGCTGCACCGCCCAGGCGCTCGACTCCGCGATCGGGGCGTCGGCGAGCCAGTCGGGGTTGCCAGCACCGGCGCGATGCCCTGCGACCTCGAACAGGTCCTTCACGACCGTGGTCGTTCCCGCGAGGGGGCCGGATGCCGCGCCGCGGGCGAGCACCTCGGGCCCCACGCGCAGCGCGCGGATCTCCCGCGCGAGCGCGGGATCCGGCAGCACGGCATCCGTCACCGCATCCGTCACCACCGCATCCGTCACGGTCATGCCGGCACCACCTGGAGGCGGTTGGCGATCGTGTTGAGTTCCTCGACGCCGCGGTCGGTGAGCATGACGGTACCGCCGATGCAGACCCGCTTGCCATCGCGCAGCGCGTTCGGCTCGAAGGCGAAGGCGACGCCCTCCGTGATGACGAAGTCGCCGTCCAGGCCCACGCCGCCGGGCAGCTTCGGCAGGTGCGCGAGCGCAGGATCGACCCCCGGGTCGATGCGGGTCGCGCTGTTGTAGATCACCGGCGAGACCGTCTGCACCATGGGTCCGGTGTTCCAGGTCTTCGAGCGCGCCAGCGGCTCGTCCATGATCGCGGCGAGCTCCGCGAACCGGATGCCGGGCTTGAGCGCCTCGATTCCGGCGTGGTACGACTCCAGGCAGACCTCTTCGAGCTCGCGCAGCAGCGCGTCGGGCTCACCGATGACGACGTCGATCTGCTGCTGGCTCTCGAAGCCGCCGTAGTACGCGAACAGCTCGCTCGCGATGCTGTCGCCCTTCTGCAGCGCGTAGGGCCTGCCGCCCATCGAGAACCACTCCGGCTGACCCCAGCCGAAGCGATGCGAACCCGCGCGCTCCAGGATGAACGGCGCACGCATCCATCCGCCGCCGCCCACGATCGCGTCGATCGCCGCAGCGGTGACGACGCTCTCGAGCACACCGACGCCGGCCGCGGCGACGTAGGCGGCGCTGGCCGCCTCTCCGAGCGAGGCCGCCTTGCGGATCATCTCCTGCTCCTCGGCGCTCTTGACGAGGGTGAGGGTCTCGTAGGCGTCCGCCACATCGACCCAGGTGACGCCGGGCAGCTTCTGCAGCACGGTGCTCCACGTCGAGAACGGGATGACGCCAGACCACTGGCCGACCGCGCGGCTGCTGAGGCCGACGACGCCGATCGTCGCACCGGTGAGACCGTACTCGCCCAGGGCGTCGACGAGGCCGCCCACCGGGTTGCCGCTGCGCCAGTTGTCCGTCCAGCGCTCGTAGCGCGCGCCGGCACCGTCGTAGCGATTGATCGGCACGTCGCCGAGGAACACCAGCGGATCCTCGGTCGGGGTCATCAGCACGATCGAGTGCTGCGCCTCGTTGGTGAGGTACGAGTCGTTCGCGTTGCGGTCCCACCCGAAGACGACGAGCGCGTCCAGGCCGTTCGAGCTGATGAACTCGCGCACGTTGCCCCAGCGGCGGTCGCGCTCGGTCAGGCTCAGCGTGGGGAACACATCGGAGTCGATCTCGAAGGTGTTGGGGATGGTGAGAAGCGTCATGGTGCGATTCCTTTCGTGTCGTTCAGGCCGCGACCGGCGAGGTTGCCGGGGCGGAGGTCGGGGCGTGCGGCAGCGACGCCAGGATGCTGCGCAGCGCAGCGGCGCTGTCGGTGATGAACGCGAGCGAGGTCGCGTCGTCGATCGGGCCGTTCAGCACACTCGCCTCGGGTGCCGCGCCTGCGGCGGCGCGCGCCTCCTGGGTGCGGGTCAGCCGCACGATCTCGGCGAACTCGGCGACGGTGAGATCGGGGTGCCCCGCCTGCCACACCGGGTCGTCGATGAACAGCGGCATTCCGGCGTAGCCGCCGATGATGCCCTCGATCGACAGGTTCAGCTGCGGAGCATTCGCGACCAGCTCGCCGAGCACGGCGGTCCAGTCGATCACCCCGGCACCGACCGGAGCGAGGTAGCGGGTGATGCCCTCGTCCGAGAAGCGCAGATCCACGTCGCGGACGTGCGACATCCGCACATAGGGGGCGACGCGGCGAGCCGCAGCGACCGGGTCCTCGGCACGCACGAGCACATTCGCGGTGTCGAAGGTGATGCCGAAGGCATCCGGCCCCGCCTCCTCCACAAGTCGGACGACCTCGAAGGAGGTGATCTCCTCATGGGTCTCGATGTTCAGATGCGCTCCGGCGTCGCGCATCACGGGGGCGAGGCGCACCAGCACCTTGGCCGTGGCGGCGAGCTGCTCCGGCCAGGTCACGTCGGTGCGGAAGCGATCGCAGGCGTAGAGCCCGCGGATCCGGAACTGGTAGTTCGCGGTCGCTGTCCACAGCTCGGTGATGCCGACGGCGGTCGTCGCCCGGATGATCCTCTCCAGGCCGAGCAGGTAGTCGCCGTCACCGAGCGCCCGGATCTCGGGGAACTCGGGGGTCGCGAACGGGTTGACCTTGGCCGCCCCGACCTCGAGGTACAGCCCGAGATCGGACGCCGTCTGCGCGACGTCCTCGAGCTCCGCGGCATCCAGTGTCGGGCTCAATTCGAACGCCGACCGGAAGAACGCACCGTCCAGTCCGAGCGCGGCGACCCGCTGCAGCGTCTCGGTCGCCGGGGCACCGGCCGCACCGGGGAGCTTGCTGGTGTCGGTGCCGACCCGCAGGGTCATCGTTCCACCGCCGCGTTGTCGCTCAGGTCGACGAGACCGCGGGCGAACACGTTCGCGGGGTCGTACGCCTTCTTCACGCTGACGAGCCGGTCGTACTTGTCCCCGTACACGGCGCGAGCCACGTCCTCATCGCCCTGCACCGAGGTGAAGTTGATGTAGGTGCCCTTCTTGTAGGGGGCGAGGGCGGCATCGAAGTCGCGCGCCCATGCCACGAGCGGCGCCTTCTCGCCGGGGTACTCCCAGTCGGCGCCGATGTTCGCGCTGAACGGCGCGCCGACGCCGGCGGTGGCGTCGTTCGACGAGTCGCGGGGCTCGAGCGAACCGGCGATCATCTCGAACGGGCACATCGTCTGGTGGGAGATGTGGGAGCTCGAGTTCAGTGCCCGGCCGGGATACGCGTCGGACTTCTCGATCATGGTGGCGATCGCCTCGGGGGTGATCTCGGTGAGGAAGATGTGCTTCCAGTAGTGCGCGATGCCGTAGCGGAACTCGTCGTCGGCGGCGTGCTGCAGCGTGACGTGGGGCATGGTGCGCACGACCGACCAGATCGGCTCGACATCGGCGAACATGCCGGCGGTCGCCGCCTCTTCGGCCTCGACGTCGCCGTAGTGCACGGTGGCGACCGACAGGATCGGCTCGCCGCGGTGCGCGGCGGGGATCTGCGACCAGTACTCCGGGGCCCGCAGCAGTCGCATGTACGTGCCGATGTTCTTGGGCGCGTGCAGGCCCCACTCCGCGAATCGGGTGATGAGCTTCTCCCGGTCGGCGGCCGCGTAGAGCCCCTGCCGGACCGTGACCAGACCCGGCAGGTCGACGTAGCGGAAGGTGAACCTCGTGGCGATGCCGTAGTTGTGGCCCGCGCCCTTCAGCGCCCAGAACAGGTCGGGGTGGTTCTCGGCGTTCGCCGTGAGGATGCGCCCGTCGGCGACCACGACCTCGATCTCCTCGACGTGGTCGACGGTGGCCCCGAACAGGCGCCCGAGGTACCCGAATCCTCCGCCGAGGGTGAGTCCGGCCACTCCCGTGTGCGACACGGCACCGGCGGGGACCGCGACGTCGAACTCCGCGGCAGGACGGTCGACATCGCCCCAGCGGCATCCGGCCCCCACCGTCACGGTGCGGGCCTCGTGGTCGAACACGACGTCGTTCAGGAGTGCCGTGTCGATCAGGACGGCTCCGTTGCCCACCGAGGTGCCCGCGAGGTTGTGCCCGCCGGAGCGGACCGTCACCCTGTGGCCGTTCGCCGTCGACCAGACGAGAGCGTCCGAGACGTCCTGCGCGGTGCGGCAGCGCACGATCGCAGCCGGGAAGCGGTCGATGTCGGCGTTCCAGACCCGACGGAGCATGTCGTAGTCCGGGCGCTCGGGGAGCAGCACGTCGCAGTCGACGGCGGTGACGAGGTCGGCGATGGGGGCGGTCTCGGTGACGGTGGTCATGGTGTCTCTCTTCTTCGGATGGCGGATGCTGACGCAGGTGGTGCCGACGACGGGGTCGCGGGTCAGACGACGGCCGCGAACGCCCGGGCGGCGAGTCGCTCGCGCAGGTGCGCGGCGCACCGGGCGACGAAGCGGTCGTGCTCGCCCGGCTCGGGGCGGAACGCCCGCAGCTCGGCGAGAGTCTCGGCCTCACCGGCGAGCGCGCGCTGCTCGTAGGCGTCGGCGAGACGATGCAGCTCGGCGAGCGCATCA
This sequence comes from Microbacterium sp. ZW T5_45, assembly GCF_044987415.1. NCBI lineage: Bacteria > Bacillati > Actinomycetota > Actinomycetes > Micrococcales > Microbacteriaceae > Microbacterium > Microbacterium sp. ZW T5_45. Next base: position 23,585 of record NZ_JBJDRJ010000021.1, read on the forward strand.
TCGGTGAGATCCGGATGCCCGTCGAGCCAGACCGGCAGCTCGGTGTGCAGACGCATCTCGGCGCGCACGGGACCGATGCCCTCGATCGTGAGGTTCACGTCGGGGGTGTGCGCGAGGAGGATGCCGAGGGCGGCATCCCAGTCGATGACCCCCTCGCCACAGGGGGCGATGAAGCGTGAGATCACCCGGGTGCCGGTCACGTCGTCCTCGGTGTGCAGGAGGGCGGCATCGCGGAGCTGCGTGGTGCGCACATGCGGAGCGATGCGCGTGATCGCCTCGAGCGGCACCTCGGCGCGGACGGCGAGGTTCGCGGGATCGAGGCAGACCCCGAGCACATCGTCGCCGACCGACTCGATGAGGCGCAGCAGTTCGAAGGTGGTGATCTCCTCGTGCGTCTCGAGGTTCAAGCGCACCCCGTTGGCGCGCAGCGCCGGAGCGAGCCTGTGCAGCAGCCCTTCGGTGGCGCGGAGCTGGTCCGCCCAGTCGGTGTCGGTGCGGAAACGGTCGGTGAAGAACAGACCGGGGTAGGGCTTGAAACCGCCGATCGCCGTCCACGTCTCGGTCCATCCGTAGGCCGCGCAGACCTCGATCATGCGCTCCATGCCCGCCACGTAGCTGCCGTCGCCGAGATCGCGGACGCGCGGCAGCTCGGCCGTCATGTAGGGGTTCACCTTGCCCACCCCCATCTCGACGTAGAGGTCGAGGTCGCGCGCGGCGGCGGCGAAGTCGTCGAGCTCGCCGCGGTCGAGGGTCGGCGAGAGCTCGTCGAGCGTTCGCAGGTTGACGCCGTCGAGTCCCGCCGCCTTCACGGCGTGCAGCGCGGCGACGCCGTCTCCCCAGACGGTGGTGCCGCCCATGAACTTCACGTCGGTGCCGATGCGGGGGTGGTTGGCTGTCATGACGGAACCTCTTCCAGGTCGGTGGCGGATGCTGCGGCACGGGCGCGGCGCAGCCGGCGGCGCTCGCGTTCCCCTGCGGGATCGGTGCGCGGGATGGCCTCGAGCAGCGAGCGGGTGTAGGCGGCCCTGGGGTCGTCGTAGACCCGCTCACGTGTGCCGGACTCGACGACCCGGCCGTGCTCCATCACGACGACCCGGTCGCACAGGTAGCGCACCACCGCCAGGTCGTGGGCGATGAACAGCACGGTGAGCGAGCGGCGGCGCTGCAGGTCCTTGAGCAGGTTCAGCACCTGCGCCTGCACCGAGACGTCGAGTGCCGAGACCGGCTCGTCGCACACGAGCACGCGAGGATCGGCGACCAGCGCCCTGGCGATCGCGATGCGCTGACGCTGGCCTCCGGAGAACGACCGCGGGTGCCGCGCCAGATGCTCGGCGCCGAGACCGACCTCCTCGAGGATGCCGACCACGCGATCCCTCCGAGCGGATGCGGAGAGCCCGCGCTCGTGCACGGTGAGCGGCTCGCCGACGATGCGCTCCACGGTCATCCGCGGGTCGAGGCTCGAGTAGGGGTCCTGGAAGACCATCTGCACCTCGGAGCGGAAGATGCGCTGTCCGGCCCACGGCATCCGTCGGAGATTGATCCCCCGGTAGTCGAGCAGCCCGGCGTCGGGGCGCTCCAGGCCCATGATGCAGCGGACGGTGGTCGACTTGCCCGAGCCGGACTCGCCGACGATCCCGAGGACCTCGCCCTCGCGCAACTCGAACGACACATCGTCGACCGCGGTGTGCGGGTGGCGTCCGGAGCCGAACCTCTTGGTCAGATTCTCGACGCGCAGCAGGACCTCGGCCATCACGCCACCTCCTCGATCGGGGCCGCGATGAGGTCGTCCACCGTGGTCAGTCGGATGTCGGGGTCGGCGTCGATCCGGGGGATCGAGCCGAGCAGGGCCTTCGTGTACGGATGCTCGGGGGCGGCGAACAGCTCGTCGACGCCGCGGTCCTCGACGAGGGAGCCGCGGTACATCACGGACACTCGATGGGCCAGGCCCGCGACGATGCCGAGGTCGTGCGTGATGAGCAGCACCGACAGGCCGAGTTCCCTGGACTGTTCCTCGATGAGGTCGAGCACCTGCTCCTGCACGCGGACGTCGAGCGCGGTGGTCGGTTCATCGGCGATGAGAAGACGGGGCTCTGCGATCAGGGCGGCCGCCATCACGACCCGCTGCCGCATGCCGCCGGAGAACTCCGACGGGTACGCGTCGAAGCGTCGCGCCGGCTGCGGAACGCCCAGCCGATCGAGCATGTCGATCGCACGGCGCTTGGCCTCGGCGCGCGGCGTGCCGCGGATGATGAGCGGCTCGGCGACCTGCGCACCGATCGTCAGCACCGGGTTGAGCGCCGTCATCGGGTCCTGGAACACCATCGAGACCTCCGCTCCGCGGATGCTGCGCAGCGTGCGCTCGGATGCGCCGACCAGCTCGTTGCCGTCGAACCTGATCGACCCGCCGAGGCGGAGCGAGGGCTCGAGCCGCAGGATCGCCTTGGCGGTCATCGACTTGCCGGATCCGGACTCGCCGACGAGGGCGACCCGCTCCCCCGGAGCGATGGCGAGATCGATGCCGTGCACGAGTTCGAGGTCGCCGACCGCGCCGTCGATGCGGCGCCGCTCCGGCACTGTGACGGTCAGGCCGCGGATGTCGACGAGGTCATCGGAGCTCATGCGTTCCTCGCATTCGGGTCGAGACGCAGACGGATGGCGTCGCCGAGCAGGCCGAACGCGACGGCGGAGACCGTGATCGCGAGGCCGGGGAAGGTCGTGACCCACCAGGCGGTGGTGATGTACTCGCGCCCCTGGGCGACCATCGCGCCCCAGTCGGCGCTGGGCGGCGGAGCACCGACGCCGAGGTAGGCGAGTCCGGCCATGAGCACGATCGACCCGGAGATCTCCATGCTGGCCTGCACATACACCGAGTCCAGCGAGTTCGGCAGCACGTGCCGCAGAAGGATGCGCACCCGCGAGACGCCCGTGACGGTCGCCGATTCGATGTAGGCGGCCGACATGGTCTCGCGCAGGATGCCGCGCACCAGCCGGGCCGTGCCCGGCCACATCGAGACGACCATGGCGATGATCACGGAGGGCAGCGAGGCACCGAGCGCCGCGGCGATGCCGAGCGCGAGCACCATGCCGGGGATCGCCATGAAGATGTCGCAGATGCGCATGATCGCCTCGTCCACCGGCCGGGGCGACATGGCCGCGATGCAGGCGACGATCACCCCGACGATCGTGGTGAGCACGACCACGACGATCGCCGCCAGCAGGGTCGTCCCCGCGCCGACGAGAAGCCGCGACAGCACGTCGCGCCCTGCGTCGTCGGTGCCCATCGGATGCGCGGCGCTGGGGGCCAGCAGCGCGGCCGCCGGGTTCGCGGCGTAGGGGTCGTGCGGATGCACGAACTGGCCGATCACGGCGACGAGCACCAGCGCGAGGGCGAGACCGGCCGCGACGCGATCGATCCACGGCGTGCGGCCTCCGAAGAGCCCGCGTGCGCTGCGGCCGATGGCCGAGCCGAGCGCGCCGGGCGAGAGGACGGCGCCGGTGCGGGAGGCGGTCGAGACGGTCATGATGCTCCTGCCAGGTGGGACACGCGGACGCGGGGGTCGATCCAGATCTGCAGGAGGTCGACGACGAGGCTCGCGACGATGAACACCACGCCGATCACGAGCACGCAGCCGAGCACCGCGAACGTGTCCTGGTTGAAGACCGCGGCGTTGAGATACACGCCGATGCCGGGTAGGGCGAACACCGTCTCGACGAGGAGTGCGGCGCCCATCATCCAGCCGAACTGCATGCCGAGGATGGTCAGGGTCGAGGTGAACGAAGATCTCAGCGCATGGTGCACGACGACGCGCTGCGGCGAGGCGCCCTTCGAGACGGCGAAGGTCACGTAGTCGCTGCCGAGCACGCCGATCATGCTCGATCGGACGTTGCGGGCTACCGTCGACAGGAACGGGGCGCTGAGAGCGAGCGCGGGGAGGATGAGATGCGCCAGCGAGTCGAGGAAGCCCGGGACGCTGCCTGCGAGCAGCGAGTCGACGAGCGTGTACCCGGTGACCCGGGGGGCATCCATGCCGAACGAGTTGGATCCCGAGATCGGCAGCACACCGAGGTTCGAGGCGAGCAGCCACTGCAGGAGGATCGCGAGCCAGAACACGGGCACGCCGCCGGCCAGCACGAGGACCACGCGGGTCGCGATGTCGCCGGCCCTGCCTCGGTTCACCGCCGACAGCACTCCGAGAGGAACGGCGATGAGGATCGTGAGGATCATGGTGACCACGACCAGCTGCAGCGTCACCGGAAGGGTGTTCGCCAGGTCGGAGACGACGGGCTGATGCGTGGACGCCGACGTCCCCAGGTCGCCGCCCACCGCCTTCACGAGGAAGTCGACATACTGCTGGAGCACGGGCTTGTCGAGGCCGAGTGCGAGCCGGGCCTGCTCGACCTGCTCGGGCGTCGCAGTGCGGCCTGCGGCGACGCGCGCGGCGTCGCCGGGGATGAGCTTGGTGAGGAAGAACACCAGGGTGAGCACCCCCCACACGCTCACGAGTGCGAAGCCGAGGCGCTGAGCGAGGAACTTCGGCATGATTCACCTCCTTCTGTCGGCGGTGGGGCGGCGCGGGCCGCCCCACCGGTGGCTGCTACTCGGCGAGGGTGAGCAGCGTCGGGTCGAACAGCTGGTACGTCGGGCGGTACTCGATGCCCGTGACGTCGGACGAGGTGACGACGGTGGTCGTCGGGTTCGAGACGTTCACGCTCACCCGGTCGGCGATGATCTGCTCCTGAGCGGCGGTGAAGTCGGCGCATGCGGCCTCCGGATCGGTGCTCGCGATGCCGGACTCGAGCAGCGAGTCGACCTCGGGGTTCGAGTACAGGCCGTAGTTGGACTGCCCGATGAACACGGAGTCGTAGACGCGGTGCAGCATCGGGCCGATCTCGGGGTAGTACGGGAAGTCCCACAGCACGCCGATGTCGGGCACGGTGGCCGGGTCGCTGATGAGCGCCATGTACTCGGGGTACGTGACGGTCTTCAGCTCGAGGGTGAGACCGATGTCCTTGAGATTGGACTGCAGCAGGGTCGCCGCCTTCTGGTGCTCGGGGATCACCGACTGGTACGCCAGAGTGAGAGTCGACCCCTCGAGACCGAGATCCGAGATGATCGCCTTCGCCGCCGCGACGTCCTGCTCGCTGGTGCCGGAGTCGACGCGGCAGGTCACCGCCGGAGAGGCGATGCCCGAGGCGATCTCTCCCTTGCCGGAGAGGATCGAGGAGATGTGCCCCTCGTAGTCGTAGGCGAGCTGGATCGCCTCGCGCACGGCCGGGTCGGCGGTGATGCCGGACGCCGTGTTCATCATGAAGTACAGCTGCATCATGGTCGGCAGCGGCACGAGCGCGAAGCCGTCCTTGCCCTCGAAGCCGGTCTGGTCGGTGGCGGTGAGGCCGGTGACGACATCGACCCCGCCCGAAGCGAGCTCATCGCGCAGCGTCGAACTCTCGGTGATGTAGCGGTAGACGAGGTTCGTGGGACGCGCCTCGTCGAAGCGCCATGAGTCGTCGAAGCGCACCAGCTCAGCGGACTGGTTCGCCGTGTAGTCCTCCAGGGAGTACACGCCGGAGCCCGCGTCGTTGCTCGCGAGCCACGACTGCGCGTCGTCGCTGCCCGCATTCTCGGCGACCAGCGCGGAATCCACGACGTAGATCTTGCTGAGCGCGCCGACGAAGGTCGTGTTCGGCGAGTTGAGGGTGATCGTCACGTGGGTGTCGTCGATCGCCTCGGCCGAGGCGTACGACGAGAGGAACGAGGCGACTCCGAGCCCGAGCCGGGCGTCGCGGTCGAGGGTGTAGACGACGTCCGCCGCCGTGAGCGGGGTGCCGCTGTGGAATACGACGTCGTCGCGGAGGGTGAGCGTGACGGACGTGGCGTCCGCGTTGTACTCCCACTCGGTCGCGATCAGCGGAACGAGCTCGCCGTTGGCGTCGTAGTCGACGAGCTTGTCGTAGAGCGCCCCGGTGGTGAAGTCGGTCTGCACGTCGGAGGCGAGGATGGGATCGAGCGACTGGGGCACGGCGCCCGTGCCGATGATGACGGTCTCGTCACGGGCGGGCGCCGGCGAGGTGCCGGTCGATGCGCAGCCGGAGACGAGCGCGCCGACCGCGAGGGTGGCGAACACGGCGGTCGTGCGGGACAGCGAGTGCTTCATGGATCTCTCCAGAGGGTGTCGGGAATGGTGCGAGGGCAGGGATGGTGCGGGCTCAGCGGGCCATGACCGCGGAGGATGCCGATCTCTCGATCGGACGAGGGAAGGCGGGCGATCTCGTCACGAGCCGTGAGCTCGAGACGAGGCGTCCGCGGTGCAGCACCGCCCGCTGTGCGGGAGGCGAGGCGACGACCTGCGCGGCGCTGGCGGCGTCGAGGATCACGAGGTCAGCGGCTGCGCCGACCCGCAGGCCATGGGCCGGCAGGGCGAGGGCCGCTGCCGCGGCATCCGTCACCAGGTCCAGCGCGACAGCCAGCTCCTCGTCGGTGCGGAAATCGGATTGGTAGGCCACGGTCCGCGCGACGCCCAGCATGTCGCCGTCGCCGTAGGGCCACCAGGCGTCGCGGATGTTGTCGGATCCCGAGAACACGGTCACGCCCTCTTCGCGCAGCGCGAGCACCGGGGGCATGGGCCCCGCTGGGCCGTTCGTCATCACCGCGACGCCGGCGGCCGCGAGCACCGCGCCGAGACGCCGGGCCTGCGGCAGATCGATCGAGCCGAGACCGTAGGCGTGGCTGAGGGTCACCGCACCGCCGAGCCCGAGAACGCGCGTGCGCTCGGCGATCTGCGTGACCTGACTGACAGCGGCGTCGCCGAGATCGTGCAGGTGGATGTCGACGGCGGCACCGTGCTTCTCGGCCAGACCGAACACCACGTCGAGGTGGGCATCGGCATCGCCGTCGAACCCGAACGGGTCCAGCCCACCGACGACATCGGCCCCGTCGGCGAGCGCCGCGTCGAGCAGATCGGCGACACCGGGAGAGGCGAGGATGCCGCTCTGCGGGAACGCGACGATCTGCACGTCGAGCCGATCGCACAGCCGCTCGCGCAGCTCGAGCAGCGCATGCAGGGACGCGAGGCCGAGTTCGGCGTCGATGTCGACGTGCGTGCGGACGGTGCCCGTGCCGAAGCGGATCATCTCCTCGGCGAGAGCCAGTGCCCGCTGCGAGACGCCCGTGGCCACGCCGGCGCGGATGGCCCGCTCGGCCGCGACCCGCGCCGGCACTCCGATGCCCGAACGATGCGGCTGCCAGGGCGCACCCAGGAAGGTCTTGTCGAGGTGGGCGTGTCCGTTCACGAGAGCGGGAAGGACCAGGCGTGCGCGAAGGTCGAGATTCGGCATACCAGAGGTTGCATCGAACAGCGCGAACGGATCGGTGGAGACCTCTCCGTCGTGTACGGCGCGCGCTGCGGCGACCGGCTGGGTCACTGCGCAGATCGCCGTGATCACGCCGTTCTCTACCCGGATATCCGCCAGTTCGCCGGTCGGGAGAGTCGCGTTCGCGAGAGTGAGGGAGTCGTACACCGTGAGTCCTTTGTGGAGGGCTATTTGGTATACAGAATGCCGATGCGATGTTTCGTCGAAGGGCCTTCCCCGGTTACCGCGGTGTTACAAGTTCGGCCTCACTCGGATTCGGTCGCCAGCGCGTTGCGGAACAACTCGATCGACTCGACGCGGCTGTGCTCGACGTGGGCGCTGGCGATCGACGCCGCACGCTCTTCGTTGCCCTCGGCGATCTCGCGGACCAGCCGTGAATGCTCGGCGCACAGGACGCGCTGGTCGCGCGCGGCCTCGAGGCGGAAGAGACGCCGGACGCGCCCGTTGATCGGGACCATCGTGGAGATCAGCAGGCGGTTGCCCGAGAGGTTCAGGATCTCCTCGTGCAGCGCGGAGTTCGCCGCCGCGATGCGTCGGTCGTCACCGGTGTCCAGCGCGCTCTCGGCCGAGGCCAGACGCGCGAACAGCTCGGTCGTGCTGGCGCCCGCCGCGCACGCCGCCGCCGCCAGTCGGGCGGCGAGGACCTCCAGGCTCGCGCGCACGGCGAAGAGCTCCTTGACGTCCTCCAGGCGCATCTCCGTCACGACAGCGCCACGTCGGGGCAGTGTCGATATGAAACCCTCGCTCTCGAGCCGAGGCATCGCCTCACGGATCGGGATGCGCGAGACATTGAACTCCTCTGCGAGATCGCGCTCCCTGATGCGGGAACCGGGCGGCAGATCGCCCTCGATGATCCGCTCGCGCAGCGCCTCGTAGATCTGCGTGGACAGCGGCCGATCGGCATCGCCGAGGGGTACGTCGTTCGGGGTGATGATGGGCTCCCTGAGCGCGGGTTCTGGAATTCCGTTCACTGTATAACGCCCTCTGCGGCGATCACGAGCACGCCGTCGGCATCCGCGTGGATCCGGTCGCCGTCGACGACGCGGACGTCACCGAACACCAAATCGACGCCGACCTGCCCTGTGCCCGCCTTCGCTCCGCGCCGAGGGCAGGTACCGGTCGCCTTGACCCCGAGCGGAAGCTCTGCGAGCACCGCGGCGTCGCGCACGGCACCGTGGATGATCACCCCGCTCCAGCCGTTCTCGACGGCCGCGGAGGCGAAGACATCTCCCATCAGGGCCGCATCGAGCCGGCCGCCGCCGTCGACGACGAGCACCGCCCCCTCCCCCGGTGCGGAGAGCAGGCCGGCGAGCAGCGCGTTGTCACCGTCGCACCGGAGGGTGCGAGCCGGACCGCCGAACGCGATGCGGCCGCCGTAGTCGCGCAGCACGAGGGGGACCACCTGCGCGGCGTCGCCGCGTTCGTCGGAGATGTCAGCGGTGATGTTCATGGGGCTCCTCCGGTACGGACGCGACGGCGGACGTCGCATCTTTGGTATGCCAACTGTGGCATCACCGTGTTTCGCCGTCGTTTCGACAGCCGCACGGGTCTGATGCCGACGGGCTCACACGGCCGAGCGCAGCGCCCGATCCACCGCGGCGACCTCGGCACCCAACGGACCGGGCCTGCGCACGAGGTAGAGGGTGTTGATGGGCGGGTCGTCGGTCTCACGGAGGATCACCAGCCGTCCGTCTGCCAGCTCATCGGCGATCAGATAGCTCGGCAGGACGGTCGCACCGGCACCGGCGACAGCCGCTGCCGCGAGCGCTCGAAGATCCGGTGCGATGAGCGCCGGCTCGCGCTCGAGGCGCACCCCGAACACGTGTCGCCAGTAGCGTCGCAGGATCGGCACGTCGCGCGCGTAGGCGAGGAGCGGCACCTCGTCGAGAGCGTGCGGCGCCAGACCGGAGGACGGACGGACGCCGGCGCTCGGCGCGGCGACGAGCACGAACTCCTCATCCACGAAGGCCGCGGCGGGCAGCGACCGGCCCCGAGGCCGCACCGCCGCGACGACGAGATCGAGGCTCCCGGCGCGCAGCAGGTCGAGCAGATCCTCGGCCAGCCCGGACGTCGCCTCCACCCGCAGGCCGTCAGCGATCGCGGGCGCGAGGGCGGGGATCGCGACGCGCGCGAGGAACTCGGCCGCACCTCCGATGCGGATCGTCGCCGGGAGATCGGCCTCGTGGGCACCCAGCGCCCGTCCGAGTGCGTCGAAGTGCTCGCCGAGTCCCGCCGCGAACCGGTCCGCCCGCGCGGTCGGGCGGATCCCGCGGGCGTGCCGGACGAACAGTGGCTCGCCGACGACCTGCTCGAGCGTCTGCAGGTGGGCGGTCACGGACGACTGCGCCAGTCCGAGCATCCGTGCGGCCGCCGAGACCGAGCCCGCGCGGTGCGCGGCGAGGAACGTCCGCCAGAGTGCGATGTCTCGCAACCCATCGGTATTCCGATTCTCCATATCGGGAATCTATCGGAATCACGCAGTCTGGGAGCGGGTTCTCTCCCTGTGCACACCTCCGTATCGATCATCAGGGAGACCCTCATGTCCACCGTCCTCTTCGTCGTCACCGGCGCCCGCACCTGGACTCTCAGCGACGGCACAGCGCACCCCACCGGCTATTGGGCCGAGGAGCTGCTCACGCCGTTCCGCCGGCTGACAGACGCCGGCCACACGGTCGTGTTCGCGACGCCGAACGGGGTCCAGCCGGTCGCCGACCCGGCCAGCCTGAACGAGGGGGATGCCGAGGCCATCGCATCCGTGCCCGGGCTCTCCGCGCCGCTCGTGCTCGCCGACGTCGACGCCGCGGCCTACGACGCCGTCTACTACCCCGGCGGCCACGGGCCCATGCAGGACCTCGCGATCGACGCGGACTCGGCCGCGCTCATCGCGCACACGGTCGAGGCCGGTCGGCCCCTGGCCGCAGTGTGCCACGGCCTCGCCGCGCTTCTGCCCGCCCGCACGGCTGCGGGTGCGCCGGTGGTCGCCGGCCGCACCCTGACCGCGTTCACCGACGAGGAAGAGCGGCTCGGTGGACTGGCCGACCGTGCGCCCTACCTGCTCGAGTCGGCGCTGCGCGAGCTCGGGGCCGACGTCTCGGCGAGCGCACCATGGAGCGATCACACCGTCGTCGACGGGCTGCTCATCACGGGCCAGAACCCGCAGTCGTCGGCATCCGCCGCCGATGCCCTGGTCGCCGCGTTGGCGTGACGACTCCCGACGCGTTCGAGGCGCTCATCCGGGAGGGATGAGCGCCTCGAACACAGGGGCCGACGTCGGTCAGATCGCCGAGAACCTCCACGACGCCGCGTGCGCGGCACCCGGCTCGACGACGACGAGGTCGATGCCCGTGTTGAATGCGTCCGGCGGGCAGGTCATCGGCTCGACCGCCAGCCCGCTGCGGTGCACCGCAGCGTCGGTCGGCACGTCGGCGGTGTGGATCTGCACCCACGGGCAGCCCTCGTCCCACGACAGCGCGACGCCCGTGCCCTCGGCATCGACGAGGCGGACCTCGGCGATGCCGTCGGTGCGATCGAGCGCGGTGAACGCGTGGTCGATGAACACGTCGCCGATCACCCGCGGCTCGCGGAAGTCCCATTCCGGATGCTGCGACACGGGCTCCACCGCGATCGGGCTGAGCCGATCATCGGTGACGGTGAGGACGTCGGATGCCGGAAGCGTGAGCGTCCAGTCGTCCACGCGGCCTCGGCCTTCGGTCCCTGAGCCTGCCGAATGGGCTACGAGGTACGGGTGCGGCCCGGTGCCCCAGGGCGCAGCATCCGTGCCGAGGTTGCGCGCGGTCACCGTCTGGGTGAGGCCGTTCTCGGCCAGACGGTACTCGACCTCGACCTCGACGCGGAACGGGTAGCCCGACTGCGGCTCGATCACGGCGGCGAGCACGACGCGATCGTCGGCGACGACGCGGTCGGCGAACTCCGCCCACGCGAGCAGACCGTGCAGCGCGTGCCCGCGGGAGGGCTCGGTCAGCGGAAGCTGGTGGTCGGCACCGGCGAACGAGTAGGCGCCGTCGACGATGCGGTTGGGCCACGGTGCCAGCGTGACGCCGCGGTACCCTGGGCGCACCTCATCGGCGTCGAACGGCACGACGAGGTCACGCCCCTCGAACTCGAGCACTCGCAGCGAGGCACCGACGCTCGCGACGACGGCGCGGTAGCCGTGCGCCGCGATCGTCAGTTGCCGCCCTGAGCGGGGCAGACCGCTCACAGGCCCTGGGCCAGGCGGTAGTACGCCTGGTTCCAGCGCAGCTGCTTCTGGAACTCCCCGAGCGTGGTGTCCTCGTCGATCACGAGCAGCTCGACCTCGGCCATCTCGGCGAAGTCGCGGAACGCCTCGATGCCCAGCGCGGTCGACATGACCGTGTGGTGCGCGGCGCCAGCGGTGAGCCAGGCCGAGGCGCTCGTGGTGAAGTCGGGGGCCGGCTTCCAGACCGCGCGGCCCACGGGAAGCTTGGGCAGCGACGCGCGGGGCTCGACGTTCTCGACGACATTGGCGGTGAGGCGGAAGCGGTCGCGCATGTCGCTCAGCGCGACCACGACGGCCGGGCCGGGGTCGGCGGTGAAGACCAGGCGCACCGGGTCGTCCTTGCCGCCGATGCCGAGCGGGTGGATCTCGAGCGTCGGCTTCGCCGAGCTCAGCGACGGCGAGACCTCGAGCATGTGCGCGCCGAGGATCAGCTCATCGCCCGGGGTCATGTCGTAGGTGTAGTCCTCCATGAGGCTCGCGCCTCCGGGCAGCCCCGCGCCCATGACGTTCGCGATGCGCACGAGCACAGCCGTCTTCCAGTCGCCCTCGGCACCGAAGCCGTAACCCTCGGCCATGAGGCGCTGCACGGCGAGCCCGGGGAGCTGCTTCAGCTCGCCGAGGTCCTCGAACGAGGTCGTGAAGGCACCGAAGCCGCCCTCCTCGAGGAACGAGCGCAGGCCGATCTCGATCGCCGCGCCGTCGCGCAGCGACTGGTGACGCTCGCCGCCCTTGCGGAGCTCCGGGACGACCTCGTAGAGCTCCTCGTACTCGGCGACGAGAGCGTCGATCGCCTCTTCGGATGCCGCAGCGACGGCATCCGCCAGCTCGTTGACGCCCCAGGTGTTGACCTGCACACCGAAGCGCAGCTCGGCTTCGGTCTTGTCGCCCTCGGTGACGGCGACGAAGCGCATGTTGTCACCGAAGCGGGCGAGCTTGAGGTCGCGGCTCGCGGCGAGGCCGGCGGCCGCGCGCTGCCAGACGCCGAGCTCGCGCTGCACGCGCGGGTCGCTGGCGTGGCCGACGATCGTCTTGCGCGGCACGCCGAGACGGGTCTGGATGTACCCGAACTCGCGGTCGCCGTGCGCGGCCTGGTTGAGGTTCATGAAGTCGAAGTCGATGTCGGCCCACGGCAGCTCGACGTTGGCCTGCGTGTGCAGATGCGCGAGCGGCTTCTGCAGCGCGTCGAGACCCGCGATCCACATCTTGGCGGGGCTGAACGTGTGCATCCAGGCGATGAGGCCGATGACGTTGTCGTCGGCGTTCGCCTCGAGGGCGGTGCGCTTGATCGCCGCGGAGTCGGTGAGCACCGGCTTCCAGACGATCTTCACGGGGACGTCGCCTGCGTCGTCGAGCAGGCGGGCGATCTCCTGCGACTGCTCGGCGACCTGCGCGAGCGTCTCGGGCCCGTAGAGGTGCTGGCTTCCGGTGAGGAACCAGACCTCGTACTGGTCGAGGGAGGTGGTGAGCTTCGGCATGTCGATCCTTAGAGTGCGGTGATGGCGGCGGCCTCGACGGCCAGACCCGCGCGATAGCGGTCGAGATAAGAGGTGAAGCCGGCGACGTCGGCGGCGTCGGGGTCGGCGGTGGTGAGGGATGCCGTGGCGAACACGGACGCGGCCAGGTACTCGCCCAGCGATTCGCTGCGCCCGAGGTAGGAGGCGAGCACCGCGATGCCCCAGGCCCCGCCCTCGCTCGCGAGCTCTCCGACGGTCACGGGAGCTCCGAGCGCGCCCGCGAGGAAGCGCTGCGCGACGCCCGCGGTGCGGAACATGCCGCCGTGCGCGAACATGCGGTCGAGTTCGACGCCCTCGGCGGTGAGCACCTGCATGCCCAGAGCCAGGGTGCCGAACACCCCGTAGAGCTGGGCGCGCATGAAGTTCGCCAGGGTGAAGGCGCTGTCGGGCGTCCGGACGAACAGCGGACGACCGGCGTCGAGGCCGGCGATGGGCTCGCCCGCCAAGTGGTTGTAGGCGAGCAGGCCGCCGGCATCCGGCTCCCCCGCGAGCGCCTCGCGGAACAGCGCGTCGAACGCCGCGTCGTCATCGATGGGTCGACCGGCCGCCGCGGAGAACCGCGTGAAGAGTCCGGCCCAGGCGGCGAGCTCGCTCGCGCCGTTGTTGCAGTGCACCATCGCGACGGCGTCGCCCGCCGGGGTGGTGACGAGGTCGAGCTCGTGATGCACCTCGGCGAGCGGGCGCTCGAGCACGACCATCGCGAAGATGCTCGTGCCGGCGCTGACGTTGCCGGTGCGGGGAGCGACCGAGTTCGTGGCGACCATGCCGGTGCCGGCGTCACCCTCGGGCGGGCACAGCGGGATGCCGGCCGGCACGGTGCCGGTCGGGTCGAGCAGCAGGGCGCCTTCGGCGGTCAGCGCGCCGGCGGCAGCACCCGCCGGGAGGACCGCCGGGAGCAGGGACGTGGCGGGAGCCGGAAGGCGGTCGCCCGCGAGATCCGCGTACTTCTGCAGCATCCGCTCGTCGTATCCGCCGGTCGCGGAGTCGATCGGGAACATGCCGGATGCGTCGCCGACGCCGAGCACGCGCTCACCCGTGAGCTTCCAGTGCACGTAGCCCGCGAGCGTCGTGACGGAGGCGAGCTGCGACACGTGCGCCTCGCCGTCGACGACGGCCTGATGCAGGTGCGCGATCGACCAACGCAGCGGGATGTTCACGCCGAACAGGTCGGTGAGCTCGGATGCTGCGACACCGGTGTTCGTGTTGCGCCAGGTGCGGAACGGCGCGAGCAGCTCGCCCCTCGCGTCGAACGCGAGGTAGCCGTGCATCATCGCCGAGACTCCGATGGCGCCGAAGGTCGTGGGCCGCGCGCCGTGGCGCTGCTCGGCATCGGCGATGAGGGCGGCGACCGCGGTCTGCAGGCCGGTCCAGACCTCGGCGAGGTCGTAGGTCCAGAGGCCGTCCTCGAGGCGGTTCTCCCAGGAGTACGAGCCGGTGGCCAGCACGTCGGTGGCGTCGGAGCCGATCAGCGCCGCCTTGATGCGGGTTGAGCCGAACTCGATGCCGAGGCTCGTGCGGCCGGCGGTGATGTCGGCGGAGGCCCGGGTCGCGTTGTCGCCGGTCATCGGCGGGCGTCCGAGTTCTGGCCGTACACGTTCTGATACCGGTTGAAGAGGCTGTCGATCGCCTCCTGCGGGATCGGGATCACCGGGCCCGCCTGCCGTGCGAGGTGCACCGTACGGGCGACGTCCTCGACCATGACCGCGGCCTTGACGGCGTCCTTCGCATCCACGCCGATCGTGAACGGTCCGTGGTTCTGCATGAGCACCGCACGGCTGCGGTGCCCACGCAGAGTCTCGACGATCCCGCGGCCGATCGAGTCGTCGCCGATGATGGCGAACGGGCCGACAGGGATCGGTCCTCCGAACTCGTCGGCCATGGCGGTGATCACGCAGGGGATCTCCTCGCCGCGGGCGGCCCAGGCGACGGCGTAGTCGGAGTGCGTGTGCACGACGCCGCCGACCTCGGGCATGTTGCGGTACACGTAGGCGTGGGCGGCGGTGTCGCTCGAGGGGCTGCGCTCGCTGCCGGCCGTGCCCGGGATGACGTTGCCGTCGAGGTCGCAGAGGATCATGTTCGAGGCGTCGAGGTCGTCGTAGCTGACCCCGGACGGCTTGATGACGAAGAGGTCGGCGCTCCCGTCCTCAGAGATGCGGACACGGCCCGAGACGTTGCCGCCCGTCCAGACGATGAGGTTGTAGCGCACGAGCTCGCCGTGCAGTCGGGCGACGTCCTCGCGGACCTTCTGGATGGACGCCTCGACCTCAGGGGTGTAGGCGGGGGCTTCGTTGCTCACGGGGTACCTCGTCGCGCTCTCGGACGGTCACTGTGACCGGTCACAGAAAGTCTGACACGGGCCGCGGTGAGCGTCAAGGCGCGGGGCTCGGGAGTTCGGTCTCAGCCGCGCGGAGGGGCGATGGACGCCCTCGCCACGAGCACCGGGGCGACCGGAGCGAGGCCGGAGGCCGCGGCATCCGCTCCCCCGATGATCGCTGCGACGGCGCGTCGGGCCAGCTCGTCGAAGTCCTGCCGGATCGTCGTCAGCCGCGGCCAGTAGAACGCGGCATCCGGGACGTCGTCGAAACCGACCACGCTGATGTCGGCGGGCACCCGGATGCCGGCCTCGTGCAGTCCGCCGAGCAGGCCCAGGGCCATCTGGTCGTTCGCGGCGAAGACCGCGGTGACTCCCGAGGCGCGGATGTCGGCGGCGGCGGCATAGCCCGATCCCGCCGACCAGTCCCCCGCGAACACCGGACCCCCGGGCAGCCCGCGAGCGGCCAACTCGGCCGCGAAGCCGTCGGCGCGCGACTCGGCTTCGAGCCAGTCCTCAGGACCCGCGAGATGCGCGATGCGAGTGTGCCCGGCGTCGGCGAGGGCGCCGACCGCGAGGCGGGCTCCTGCCATCTGGTCGACGGAGAGTCCGCGCAGACCCCGGCCCGCCGAGTGCAGGGTCACGATCGGCACGCCGACGCTCACCGCGTCGAGCGCATCGAGGGTGCGGGCGTGCGGGGCGACCACGACGATGCCCTCGACGCCCTGCGCGATGAGGTGGTCGACCGCGGCGACGACGGCATCCGCATCTCCGGCATCCGCGAAGGCCGCGCTCACCCAGTAACCGGCGTCGCGGGCCGAGGCCTCGATCGCGGCCATCGATCGCGAAGGTCCGTACTGCAGCGCATCCGAGGCCAGCACTCCGAGCGTGCGCGAACGCCGCGTGCCGAGCGCCCGGGCCGCGTTGTTCATGCGATATCCGAGCTCGTCCATCGCCAGGAGCACCCGCTCCCGCGTGTCGGCGGCGACCTCCGGGTGGTCGTTGAGCACCCGCGACACCGTCTGCCGGGAGACCCCGGCGCGGGCGGCGACGTCGCGCACGCCCACGGCGCGGGCGGCGGCAGCGGCGCTCTCTTCGGTCACCCGCGACACGCTAGCAGCAGCACCGAGGGGCTCAGCGCCGTGCCAGTCTGGTCGCATGCGCATCGCACTCACCGGATCATCAGGCAAGCTCGGCAGCGTCGTCGCGCGCGAGCTCAGGGCCGCGGGCCACACCGTCATCGGCATGGACGTCACGGGCGCCCGCTCCCCCGACTTCGTGCAGGTCGACCTCACAGACTACGGCCAGGTCGTCGACGCTCTCACGGCCGTCGGCGACACCCATGACGGCGTGGACGCCGTCGTGCACCTCGGCGCGATCCCCGCGCCCGGCATCCGCAGCGATGTCGCGACCTTCCACAACAACATGCCTGCCACGTTCAACGTGTTCTGGGCGGCCGCGCGCCTCGGCATCCGCCGGATCGTCGCCGCGTCGAGCGAGACCGTGCTCGGTCTGCCGTTCGACGTTGCGCCGCCCTACATCCCGGTCGACGAGGAGTATCCGGCGCGCCCCGAATCGGTCTACTCGCTGGTGAAGACCCTCGAGGAGCAGCTCGCCGTCGAGCTCGTGCGGTGGAACCCCGAGCTGTCGATCACGGCGCTGCGGTTCTCGAACGTCATGGTCCCGGAGGACTACGCCGAGTTCCCGTCCTTCGACTCCGATGCCCGGCTGCGCAAGTGGAACCTGTGGGGCTACATCGACGCCCGCGACGGCGCGCAGGCCATCGAGCGCGCACTCGAGACCGCGGGCCCGGGGTTCGACCGGTTCATCATCGCCGCGGCCGACACCGTGATGTCGCGGCCGAACGCCGAGCTGATCGCCGAGGTCTTCCCCGACGTCCCGGTGACCCGCGAGGTCGGCCCGAATGAGACGCTGCTGTCGATCGACAAGGCCCGCCGCGTGCTGGGCTTCGAGCCACAGCACTCCTGGCGCGACGGGTCCTGACTTCTGAGCGGGTGATGGATCAAGAACGCCTCTGCGGACAGCATCCGAGAGGCATTCTCGATCCATCATCGCCTGCGCGATGGGCGCGCTACTCGCGTTTGCGGGTCACCGCGCGCTGCAGCAGCACGAACACGAGCAGGATGCCGCCGGTGATGATGGTCGTCATCTCGGGCGGGATACCGCCATCACGGGTGATGAGCACGGTCATGAGTCCGAGCACGAGCGCCCCGACGACCGAGCCGAGCACGTAGCCGTATGCTCCCGTGAGCACCGTGCCGCCGATCACAGCCGCGGCGATCGCGTCGAGCTCCCAGCCGATGCCGGTGATGTTCTGCGCCGTGCCGAGGCGGGCGGTGTAGAGCACCGCGGCGAGACCGGCGAGCGATCCGCTGATGACGTACACGAGCACCTTGGTGCGCGGCACCGCGAGGCCCATGAGCAGCGCCGAGTTCTCGGACCCGCCGATCGCGTAGACGGTGCGCCCGGTGCGGGTGCGGTGCAGCACGAAGAACGCGGCGAGCACGACGATGATCGCGATGATCACGGCCGGGGTGATCGTGAGGTCGTTGACCTTCGGGCCGTCGACGATCTTGATCTTCTCGGAGATCAGCCGGATCGGCGAGTTCTCCGGCAACTGCTCCGGCTTGGTGCTGAGCAGCGAGGCGAGGCCGCGTCCGAGGAACATCATGGCCAGCGTCGCGATGAACGGCTGCACGTTGAAGTACCGGATGAGCACGCCGGAGACGAGGCCGAACAGCGAGCCGATGCCGATCATCACCACGATCACGACCAGCGGGTTCCACCCGGCGTTCGAGAGCATGACTCCGGCGACCGAGGAGAAGGCGATGATCGATCCGACCGACAGGTCGATGCCGCCGGTGAGGATGACGAAGGTCAGGGCGACCGCGAGCACGATGAGGTGCGCGTTGTTGATGAGCAGGTTCGAGATGGTGCTCATCTGCACGATGCGCCCGTAGGCGATCTCGCCGTAGACGATCATGGCGATGAAGATGACGACCGAGGCGATCGTCGGCACCACCGACGGGTTCGCACTGATCAGTCGACGAAGGCGATCGACGATCGTCGAGTCCTTGCTCTGGACGGGTGCCGTTGCGATGGCGCTCATACCGTCGCCTCCTCTTTCACGATCTCGACACGGGGTGCGGGCGTCTTGGCTCGGCGGCGTCCCTGGAACCAACTGCGTACCCGCTCGGACTGCAGCAGGCAGATGGCGACGATCACGATCGCCTTGAAGGCGGGGGTCGCCGACGACGAGACGCCGAGGAACAGCACGGTCTTGTCGAGGGTCGCGATCAGGAGCGCGCCGACGAAGGCGCCGCTCAGCGAGAACTTGCCGCCGGCGAGCGAGGCGCCGCCGATGACGACCGCGAGGATCGCGTCGAGCTCGAGCTGGTAGCCGGTGCGGGAGATGTCGACGGTCATGACGCTTCCGACCGACATCACCCCGGCGATGCCGGCGAGGATGCCGCTGAGCACGTAGGTCGTCAGCAGCAGGCCCTTGGGCTTGATGCCGGCCATGCGGCTCGCCTTCGGGTTGATGCCGATCGCCTCGATCATGAGGCCGAGGGCGCTGCGGCGCACGACCCAGGCGACGACCAGCACGAGCACCACGGCGAGGATGAACACGACGGGGATGCCGATCACGAAGCCGTTCGAGATCCACCGGAACGGGTCGTTCTTCGCAGCGGTGTTCTGGCCGCCCGTGATCACCTTCGCGATGCCTCGACCCGCGAGCATCAGCACCAGCGTGGCGATGAACGGCTGCAATCCGACATAGGCGACGAGGATGCCGTTGACGGCACCGAGGATCGCGGTGACCAGCAGTGCGAGCCCGACGGCGGCGAGCGCGGCACCCACGGATCCGGACTCGTTCGCCGCAGCGAGGAACTCCATCGACACGGCGCCGGCGACGGCCATGAGCGATCCGACCGACAGGTCGATGCCGCCGGTGGCGATCACGAGCGACATGCCGATCGCGATCATCATGATCGGCGCGGACTGACGGAGGATGTCGATCAGGTTGCCGACGAGGTTGCCGTTGTTCGGGTTGATCGAGATCGCCAGGTACGTGGGGTCCTTGACGACGTTGAGGGCGAGCAGCGCGACGATCGCGACGATGCCCCAGAAGAACGGCTTGTGGATCAGGTCGCGCCACACGGACGCGCGAGCAGCGGTGCTCATCGGATCTCCTCCTCGAGAGTCTCCGCCGGAGCGGGCGACGCGGATGCCGGCACGGAGACGACCTCGATCGGGTCGAGCTCCTCCTCGAGCGTATGCGCGGCGGCGTCGACGCCGTGCGCGGCGATGACGTCGACGATCTCCTGAGCGGTCACGTCGGGGCCGTTCTGGATCTCGCCGATCTTGCTGTGGTCCTTGAGCACGACGATGCGCTCGGACAGTCGGACGACCTCTTCGAGCTCCGACGAGACGAACACGACGGCGACGCCCTGGTCGGCGAGCTCGGCGACGGCCTCCTGGATCTCGGCCTTAGCGCCGACGTCGATGCCTCGGGTGGGCTCGTCGAGGATCAGCAGTTCGGGCTCGGTGGCCAGCCAGCGGCCGAGCAGCACCTTCTGCTGGTTGCCGCCGGAGAGGTTCTTGATCATCCGCTCGGGGTCGGCCGGGCGGACGTTGAGCTCGGCGATGTACTTCTCGACGATCGCGTCCTGCTCCTTGCGCGGCATGGGCCTGGCCCAACCGCGCTTCGCCTGCACGGCGAGGATGATGTTCTCGCGGATCGTGAGGTCGCCGATGATGCCCTCGTCGCGACGGTTCTCGGTCGAGAACGCGATGCGCTGGGCAAGAGCGGCCGAGGGCGACGTGAGGTCGACCCTGCGGCCCTTGACGGTGATCTGTCCGGACTCCGAGCGGTCCGCTCCGTAGAGCAGGCGTGCGAGCTCGGTGCGACCGGAGCCGAGGAGGCCCGCGAATCCGACGACCTCGCCGGGGCGGATGTCGAGATCGGTCTCGTTGACGGCGCCGGTGCGGGAGATGCCGGATGCCGAGAGGAAGGCGGCCTCGTCGGCCTCGCGGGGTGCGGTGCGGCGGTTGCCGCCGAGCGACTTCAGCGCGTCGAGGTCCTTGCCGATCATCTTGGAGATGAGGGCGTGTCGGTCGAGGTCGCGGGTGAGGTACTCGCCCACATACTGACCGTTGCGCAGCACCGTGAGGCGGTCGCTGATCGCGTAGATCTGGTCGAGGAAGTGCGAGACGAAGAGGATCGCCACGCCCTGGTCGCGGAGGGTGCGCATGACGGTGAAGAGTCCCTCGACCTCTGCGGCGTCGAGGCTCGAGGTCGGCTCGTCGAGGATGAGCACCTTGGCCTTGATCGCCATGGCCCGGCTGATCGCGACGAGCTGCTGCATCGCGATCGACAGGGTGGAGAGCGGCTTGTGGGTGTCGAGGTGGTCGAGCCCGAGCCGGGCGAGGGCGTCGGTGGCCGCGCGGTGGGTCGCGCGCCAGTTCACGCCGAAGGGGCCGCGCACCTCGTGTCCCAGCATCACGTTCTCGCCGATCGTGAGGTTCGGCGCGAGGTTGACCTCCTGGTAGACGGTCGAGATCCCGGCCGCCTGCGCGTCGGCCGTGCCGGCGAAGCTGCGTTCCTGGCCGACGACCACGATCGATCCGCTGTCGATGCGGTACACGCCCGTGAGGGCCTTGATCAGCGTCGACTTGCCGGCGCCGTTCTCACCCATGAGCGCGTGCACCTCACCGGGGAAGAGGCGGAAGTCGACACCGTCGAGCGCCTTCACCCCGGGGAACTCGATGGTGATCCCGCGCATCTGGACGATGGGCAGTTCTTCGTTCATCGCTGTCTCTCCGTCTGTCCCGAAACCCCGGGGCGGCGCCGTGCGCCGCCCCGGGGCCTTACGGGGTCCTGCTCAGTACTTGCGGTCCGCCAGAACGGCCTGGGCCGCCTCGGCCGAGTCGAACGCCTCGCTCGGGACGATGATGTACGAGTCGACCGACTCGCCGGCGAGGGTCTTCTCGACCACGTCGAGCGCGGTCTCGCCGAACAGCGGGTTGTACTCGTGCACGTAGCTCAGCTCGCCGTCGGCGAGGGCCTGCATGGCGTTCTTCGTGCCGTCGATCGTGGCGATCTTGACGTCGGTGCCGATGACGAGGCCCGCCTCCTCAGCGGCCTGCGCGGCGCCGAGACCCATCTCGTCGTTCTGTGCGAAGACGAACTGGATGTCGTTGTTGTTGGCCTTGAGCATGGTCTCGAAGACGCTCTTGCCCTCTTCGGCCGACCAGTTCGCGGTCTGCGAGTCGAGCTTGGTCAGCGAAGAGCCGCCGAGGCCCTCGTCGAAGCCCTCGTTGCGCTCGTTGACGACGCCGACTCCGGCCGGGCCCTCGAGCACGACGTAGTTGCCGCCCTCGGGGAACTCGGCCGCAGCCCAGGTTCCGACTTCCTTGGCGACCTCGATGTTGTCGGGGGCGATGCGGGTGACGTAGAGGCTGTCGTCGTCGGGCTCGATGCCGCGGTCGAGGAGGATGACGGGGATCTCCGCCTCCTGCGCGAGCTTGAGCGAGTCCTCCCAGCCGCTGGCCTCGGTGGCCGACAGCAGGATCACGTCGACGCCCTCGTCGACGAACGACGTGAACGCGTCGATCTGCGACTTCTGGTCGAGGTTCGTGGCCGGCGCGTACTTGAGGTTGTAGCCGGCCTCCTCGGTGAACGTGTCCTGGATGTTGCTCTCGTTCGCCTGACGCCATGCGCCCTCGGGGCCGACGGCGACGAAGCCGATCGTGGTGAGGTCGCCCGAGTCGCCGGAGTCACCGGCGTCGCTGGTTCCTCCGCTCGAGCACGCGGCGAGACCGAGCGCGAGGGCGCCGACAGCGGCGAGCCCCAGAACGGTACGAGTGCGCTTCATTGCAGACATTGATCTCCTCCTCGAGATACCGGGTCGTCCCCGGGGTGGACCTGACCCGGTCCGTTGTGATTACAGGTCGACGTCGGTGCGTCGTGAGCATGATGTTACCGGGAACAAAATTCGGAACACAAGCATGTTCCGGAAATCAGATCATCTTCGTGATCAATTCGTTGTTACCGGACACACATCAGTCGGCAGAAGGACCCGATTCCGCCGCGATCATCTCCACCACGCTGTCGACCGTGACACCGGGGCCGTTGCTGAGCTCGCCGATCTTGTCGCGATCCTTGAGCACCACGATGCGGTCGCTGAGCCGCACCACCTCCTCGAGCTCGGACGAGATGAACACCACCCCCACCCCGTCGCCGGCGAGCTGGCTCACCCGACGCTGGATGTCGAGTTTCGCCGCGATGTCGATGCCGCGCGTGGGCTCGTCGAGGATCAGCACGTGCGGCCGGATGGCGAGCGCCCTGGCCAGCAGCAGCTTCTGCTGGGTGCCGCCCGACAGGTTCTTCGCCGGGCGGGCGAGATCCGCGGGATCGAGGTGCAGGGTCTCGACGTACGTGTCGGCGAGCGCGGCGATCTCCGAGGGCGACAGCGGTCGGGTCCATCCCCGCAGCGCCTGCAGCGAGAGCACGATGTTCTCGCGCGCCGTCAGGTCGCCGATGATTCCGTCGATACGCCGGTTCTCGACGGTCATCGCGATGCGGTTGCGCAGCGCGGTCGAGGGGGTCCGCAACTGCACGCGGTCGCCGTCGACCTGCACCTGCCCGCCGTCGGCACGGATCGATCCGCCCAGCAGCGAGGCGAGCTCGGTGCGCCCCGACCCGCGCAGGCCCGCGAGGCCGACGATCTCGCCGCGGTGCACGTCGAGGTCGGTCGGATCCAGCTCTCCTCTGCGACCGACACCCGTCGCCCGCAGCGCCGGTTCGCCGTCGGCCGCATAGTGATGCGCCCTGCGCTCCGAGCCGAGGGTCCGCAGCGCCTCGAGATCCTTGCCGAGCATCTGCGAGATGAGATCCGCCCGCTCAAGCTCGCGCGTCGGCGTCTCGGCGATCCGACGACCGCCGCGGAGCACGGTCATCCGGTCGCTGATCGCGAACGCCTGCTCGAGGAAGTGCGAGACGAAGAGGATCGCGACCCCGCGATCGCGCAGGCCCCGGATGACGCGCATGAGCAGGTCGACCTCGGCTTGATCGAGGCTCGACGTCGGCTCGTCGAGCACGAGGATGCGCGGATCGTCGACGACCGATCGGGCCAGCGCGACGAGCTGCTTCTGCGCGGGCGACAGCATCGTCATCGGCGTCTTCGGGTCGAGGTCGTGCAGTCCGAGACGAGCGAGCGCGTCTCCGGCGTCCGCCCTGGTGCGCTTCCAGTCGATGCCGAAGCGTCCGCGGCGTTCCCGCCCGAGCATGACGTTCTCTGCGACGCTCAGCGTCGGGCCCAATTGGGTCTCCTGGAACACCGTGGCGATGCCGGCGGCGCGTGCATCGGCGACGCCAGAGAACCGGCGCTCGTAGCCTGCGACGACGACACGCCCCGCGACGGGCGTGCAGGTTCCGGTGAGCACGCCGATCAGGGTCGACTTGCCGGCGCCGTTCTCGCCCATCAGGGCGTGCACCTCGCCGGGGAACAGGCGGAAGTCGACGTCGTCGAGCGCCGTGACCTGGTCGGAGAACTCGACACGGATGCCGGTCAGTTCGACGATCGGGGCAGTCATCAGCGCACCTGCCGCGGTGCCGCGCTCGATCCGCGGGCGACGAGCTCGGTGGGGATGCGCGTCAGCTGCGGCAGTTCGCGCTCCTCGAGCGCCGCGCGGAGCATCTCGACCACCGCGCTGCCGAGCGCGGCGAAGTCCTGTCGCACGGTCGTGAGCGGCGGGAGGAAGTGCCGGGCCAGGGGCACGTCGTCGAAGCCGACGACGCTGAGATCCTTGGGAACCTCGAAGCCCCGGTCGTGCAGTCCGTGGATGAGACCGATGGCCATGTCGTCGTTCGCCACGAAGACGGCGGTGTAGTCGGGCAGCCGGGTCAGGCCCTTCGCGAAGTCGTACGCGAAGTCGGCGGTCCAGTCGCCCACCACGATCGGCCGCTCGCGGATGCCCCACGACTTCGCCCGCGTGTGGAAGGCGCGCTCGCGCGCTCGCGCGTCGAGCCAGTCCAAGGGACCCGCGATGTGCAGGATGTCGCGGTGGCCGAGTGCCACCAGGTGATCCACGACGAGCGAGGTGCCGGCGTGCTGGTCGATCGACACCGTGAGGAACGTGGGGTCAGCGTCCGCCTTGACCACGAGCATCGGGACGCTCAGGGAGATGCGACGGAGGGCGGCGACCGATGACGAGCGCGGCGCGATCACGCACAGCGCGTCGACGCCCTGCGTGGTGAGGTTGTCGACCGCGTCCTGCGGGGTGAGCGTGTCGCCCTCGTGCAACGCGACCGCGCTGACCGAGTAACCCGAGGTGCGCGCGGCCATCTCGACGGCGCGCAGGATGCTGGTGGGCCCGAACGACACCGCGCTCTCGATGATCACGCCGATGCGGCGGGTGCGCTGGGTGGCGAGGGCCCGCGCCACCATGTTCGGGCGGTAGTCGAGCTCTTCGATCGCCTCGAGCACGCGACGCTTGGTGTCGGGCTTGATGTTCGGGTGGTCGTTGAGCACCCGCGAGACGGTCATGTGCGAGACGCCGGCGAGATCCGCGACGTGGCGGATGCCGGGTTTGTCGGAACCGAGGCTGGCCATGCGCACCTCCTTCGGTCTCGCCTGGAGAGATGTTACCGAGAACAGCTCGGAGCGTGCAATCGGGCGTCCTGAGCACCTGCGCCGAGTTCACGTGCACTCGCCGAACGCACGGGTCATTCGCGTGAACAACCCGTGCGTTCGACGACGAGCCGTGCACTCGACGTGAATGCTCAGCCGCAGGTCTTCGGATCCACGGCCGCCTGCGTCACGGCATCCGTCGCTCCGTCCGCGGTCGCGACCACGTCGACCGTACCGGCCGGGACCGTGGTCAGACGAGTGCTGAACGAGGCCGAGGCCGAGGCGCCCGCCGCGATCGTGACGGTCTTGGCACCGTAGGCGCTGCCGATCGACGCGGTGACCGCCCGGTCGGAGTCGTTCGCCACCGTCGCGACGAGGACGACCTTGCCGGCGACGCACCGCGTGGTGGCGGTCGCCGTGATCTCGAGCTGCGCGGCGACGGTCTGCGGCGCGACGCTCGTGAGAGTCGGCTGCACGGTCTGGAACAGCCCGTCCGCACCGATCGGCACGCGGTCGATCGTGGTCTCCCTGTGCTGTCCGTCACCGCCGGGCATCGCGAAGCGGTGGTAGGCGATGTACCAGTCGTCGGTGCCTAGAACGTTGATGATCGAGCTGTGCCCGGTGGCCAGGATCCCCAGCGACGGGTCCTTCTGCAGGATCACGCCGCGGTATGTCCACGGGCCGTTGATGCTCGTCGACGTGGCGTAGCCCACGCGATAGTTCTCGGATCCGGTGTCGTCGATCGAGTACGTCAGGTGGTAGAGGCCCTTGCGGTAGTTGAGGAAGACGCCCTCACGGAAGTCGGTCAGCCCGTTGATCCGCTGGTAGGCGCCGGCCTTGATCGAGATCATGTCGTCGTTCAGCTCGGCGATCACCGGACTGCCGTTGCCCCACGCGAGGTACCACTTCCCCGTCACCGGGTCGTGGAACGCCGCCGGGTCGATCGCCTGGCCGGAGGTCACGGCCTCGTTGTTGAGGATCATCGCCGTCGGCTGCGCGACGAAGGGGCCCGTCGGACTGTCGGCGACGGCCACGCCGATCGTCTTGCGGTTGTAGGTCGGGTTGTGCCCCGAGAAGTAGAAGTAGTACTTCCCGTCGCGCTCGATGATCGTCGGCGCCCACGCGTTGCCGGTCGCCCACGGGACGTTCCCGTTCGCTCCGTCCAGGGTGAGGAAGGGCTCGTCGGAGCGCGTCCAGTCCACGAGGTCCTTCGACGACCAGACGTAGAACTCCTTGCCGCTCCAGCCGGCGAAGCCGTCGGTCGTCGCGTAGATGTAGTACGTGTCGCCGAACACGGCGATGTTCGGATCGGCGTAGAGGCCCGGCAGCACCGGGGAGTTCACGATCTGCGCCGAGAGCGTCCACGTGGCCTCGGTGCCGTCCGGCGCCGTGAGCGTGTACTCGACGGGCGACGACAGGTCGACGACGGTTCCGGATGCCGGCGACACGGTGACGCCGTCGGCCGCGGTGAACGTCGGCGCGAGCGCCGTGACATCGGTGCCCTTCACGAGCGGCAGCACCGCCGTACGCTCGGATCCGTCGGCGATCGGAGCCAGCTTCAGCGCCGACGGGTCGACGAGCGACACATCCGTGAGCTGATCGAATGCGCCGGCCTGCGTGAGGATCTCGGATGCCGTCAGCGCCCGGTTGTAGACCTTCACGTCGTCGTAGGAACCCTGGAAGTAGCCGTCGGCGGCGTAGAGCGACTTGCCGAGATAGCCGAGCAGGTTCGAGCCGAGGTCGGCGACGGTCGACGTGAGCGCTGTGTTCTCGCCCAGCTTCGCCCCGTCGACGTAGACCGCCATCGTGGCACCGTCGAACACGATGTCGTAGTGGTGCCAGGCACCCGCGGTGATCGACCCGGTGACCGCCGACTCGTTCTGGTACGAGGACTGGGTGATGGCGCTGCGCACGTCACCGCCCCTCGCTCGCAGGAAGTAGTACCTGTTCGAGTCCTGACCGAAGGCGAAGGTGAAGAAGTTGCCGCTCGACTTCTCGCTCTTGACATCCATCGACACGGTCATCGTGCTGCGCCCGTCGAAGAATCCCTGCGGGAACGACGCGAAACCGTTCGTCGAGCCGTCGACCCGCAGCACCTTGCCGCGCTCGGCATCCGTGGCGACGGCGGCGGTGCCGGAGGCCGTCAGGTGCGCCGTCCCCGACGAGTCCTTCAGAGTGCCGTCGTCGAAGGCGTAGGCCGCGATCGGCTCGGCGGACGGCTCCTCCGGCTCCGTCGGGCTGTCGCCGTAGGCGGCGAGCACGCGCTCCTGCTCCGCCGCCGACAAGCGCAGGACCGATCCGTGACGGAAGGCCTTGTCGAACGAGTACTGGTCGGCGCCGGCGCCCACGCTCAGTTGCGTGAACTGCAGGCTCGCGAGCGAGTCGGTCACGTGCGCGTAGTACCCGCTCTGGTCGCCCATCACTGCCCAGCGTCCGTCGGGGAGCGGGTAGACCGTCAGCCCCTCCATCGACGCCCTGAGTCCGTGGGCCGCAGCCTCGCCGCGATCGATCACGCGCGTCCAGGGGCCGTCGAGGCTCGTGGCGGTGTCGACGACGGTGTGCCAGTCCGAGGTCGAGAAGCGGTAGTAGACCCCGTCCTCCTCGGCGATCGTGCTGTCGATGATGTTCACGCCGCCGGCGCCGTCACCCTGCTCGTTCATCGAGAGCCACACCTCGGGTTCGGTGAACGTGACGAAGTCGCGGGTCTTGGTGAGGTAGACGCGCAGCGCCCAGTCGTCAGTGCCGTTCTCGCTGCGATCCCGCGCGGACCAGTACACGTAGTACTCGCCGGTCTCCTCGTTGTAGGTGGCCTCGGGCGCCCACACGCATCCGGCCTGGTCGAAGCCCGCGAAGACGATGCGCTGGTCGCTCCAGTTCACAAGGTCGGTGGACTCCCAGACCACGATGTTCTGGCTCGCGTTCAGCTGATCCCACCCGGAGCCGCCCGCTCCGCCGCCCTCGGCGTGCAGGTCGGTGCCGATGATCCAGTACTTGTCGCCCTCGGGCGCCCGCACGAGATGCGGGTCGCGCACGCCGAGGTCACCGGCGAGGTTCGCGAGGATCGGCTCGTTCTCGTTGAGCTTCGACCACTTCAGGCCGTCGTCGCTGTACCCGAGGAAGATCTTCTCGTAGCCGCCCTGCGCCGCGAAGTGGGTCCACAGGTAGCCGGCGGTGTAGTCGGTGTCGAGTCCCTGCGGCGCCGCCGTGACGGTGACCGGGATGCTGCGCGTCGCGGTGCTGCCGTCGACCGTGGCGGTGAGCACGACCTGCTGGTCGGCCGCAGCCCGCGTCACGACGCCGGCGGCCCTGCCGCCCTGCGCGGAGGTCGTGATGACGCCGGCCGGAGACGCGCTCCAGGTGATGTCGGAGGAGTTGATCGAGCCGAGCAGGGGCAGGGTGATGTTGCCCCGGATGTCGTCGGCATCCGGGATGGCGATCGCATCGAGGTCGGCCTGCGCCCTCGCGTCGGCACCCGGCTGCGCGAGGACCGTCACCGTGAACTCACGCGTGGTCGAGGCAGAGCCTCGGGTGAGCGTCGCGGTCAGCGTCGCGGTGGCATCCGCGGCGCCCGCGGCGGGCCGCGTGACGGCGCCCGTGGCGGAGACGACGTCCTCATCGCTCGACGACCACGACACCGCCGCGCCGTTCACGCCCTTCGCCGGCAGCGCGAGGTCGGCGGTCGCGGCACCCGTGTCGCCGATCGACAGGGCCGCGGCGTCCCGATCGACGCGCGTGGCGTCGTCGGCGACGAGACCCGCGACCTCACCCGCCGACAGCGCGACGTCGTAGATGCGGAAGTCGCGGACGTTGCCGATGAGGTACTTGTCGGCGGCGTACACGGACCGGCCGAGGTAGTTCGCGGCGGTGACGCCGGATCCGATCTGAGCGGGCGTCGTGGTGACACCCGTGTTCTGCGCGACCTGCACGCCGTCGAGATAGAGCCTGCTCGTGTCGCTGGCGTCGTCGAGCGTGTAGGTGAGGGTCTTCCACTCGCCGCGGGTGAGGTTGGCCGAGCTGTTGACGCCCTGCTCTGTGGTCCAGTTGCCCGAGGCGATCGCCGCGCGGTACGCGTCGCCGGTCGCGAACAGGTAGCCGTTGCCGACCCCGGCGGCATCGGTGTTGCCCATCGCCCAGATCATGTACGCGGTCTTCTGCGCGGGGGCGACGAGCACCTCGGTGCTCACCGTGATCGAGGTCAGCCCGGCGAGCGCGTTCGCGGGGAGCGCGACGTGATCGTCGACGCCGTCGAGCGAGACGCCCTCTCCCCCGGTGAGCGCGACCCCGCCCACGAGCGAGCCGTCGCGCCCGTTGCCGGAGGAGTCGCGGGCGGTCGTTCCCGTCGTCTCGTCGAAGGCGTAGTGCAGGCGCAGATGCCCGTCGGCCGCAGCCGCCGCCGGCACGACCGCGCCCAGCGTCGAGGCGACGACGGCGCCGAGCGCGAGTCCGGCGATGAGCGAACGAGGGGCGCCGGATCGTGAGGGGGACGGCGGGACGGAGTGCGGAGTCATCGATGAGTCCTCAGGTCGTGTGCGAACCGCCTCAGTGCGGTTCCAGTGAAAATGTTAGCGGAAACATTTTGCGGAGTCGAGGGCGATCATCGCCTCGGAAGAAGACGGAGGAGGCCCCGCAGAGCATGTCTGCGAGGCCTCCTCGTGGCGCGGCGACTCAGCCGCAGGACCCCGCCAGGTAGGCCACCTGCAGGCTCTTCGTGAGCGGCGTTCCGTCGGCCTCGGCCGCGAGCTCGACCTGCACCGACCCTGCGGGGAACGAGACGAGCCTCGTGCTCTGCGCGACCGAGGATCGGGCGCCCGGCTCGAGCCCCGTGAGCGTCTTCGTGCCGTAGGGCGTCGAGACGGTGATGTCGGTCGCGACCTCGCCCGTGTTGGTCACCGAGAGCACGAGCTGCGCCTTGCCTGCCACGCAGCGCACGCTCGTCGCGACGGATGCTCCCAGCTCGGGCAGCGTCTTCTCGACGAAGGCGATCGTGTAGGTGCGGCTCGCCCCCGACGGCGCCGTGACGACGATCGTCGCGAGGGCGTCGGCATCCGCCTGGGTGATCTCGACGGATGCCGCTCGGTCCACGGCCACGGCGCCCACGGTGGGCGCCGGCGTCCCGGCCCACGGCACCTCGTACGAGGTCACCTCCGACGAGAAGCCCGGCAGCGGGGCGCCGTCGAGCGTCACCGCGGCGAGCGCGTCGACCGCCGAGACACCGGGGGCCGCCGCGTAGAGCTCGACCTCCGACACGATCATGTGCGTCGCCGAGCGGGCGTTCAGCACGACCCGCACGGCATCCGCCTGCACGCCGTTCATCGGCACCTCGACGACCGGTGCGGTGCCGTCGGCGGGTACCGGCACGTCGACGGCGCCGAGCGAGGTCCACGACCCTGTGCCTGCGCGGTATTCGACCGACAGCGACTGCGGCCAGCTGTTCGACGAGCCGTCCTTGTAGAAGTACAGCTTCGCGCTCTGCATGGTCGAGCTCGACGCGAGCGCGTACGTCAGGGTGTCCTGCGTGTTCTTGGTGCCCGAGCGCCAGTTCGACCAGCCCTTGTCGGTCGTCACGCCGTTCTTCGTTCGGTCGACGCCATAGCTCGAGCTCTCGGTGAACGTGGCGGAAGCCGTGCTCGTCGGGGCGACGTTCGCCGAGGCCGGCGTGGTGACGATCACCGACAGCGTCGCGGTGAGCGCAGAGCCGTCGGGCGCGGTCGCCGTGCCGGGGACGCTCACGACACCCTCGGAGGCGAGTGCTGTGGCGGTCACGCCGGTCCAGTCCCAGGTGACCGCGACGTCGAGTCGCTGGTCGGTCGCGCCGATGACCGCGGGTGCCGTCGTCGGTGCCGCCGCCTTCACGGTCGCGAGCGGGACTCCGGCATAGGTCGTGAGCGAGACCGGATCGGTGAGCCCCACCGCGCCGACCTCGACCG
This sequence comes from Microbacterium sp. ZW T5_45, assembly GCF_044987415.1. NCBI lineage: Bacteria > Bacillati > Actinomycetota > Actinomycetes > Micrococcales > Microbacteriaceae > Microbacterium > Microbacterium sp. ZW T5_45. The sequence continues at coordinate 54,622 of NZ_JBJDRJ010000021.1, forward strand.
ACGCCGTCGCCTCGAACGCCGCGCCGAACAGGTCGGTACCGCTGCCTGCGACGGTGCGGGTGCCGGGTGCGGTCCAGTCGATGCCCGCCGTGGCCCACGAGACGGCGGCCTGGCGCTCGACGCCACCGCGGTAGACGACGGTGACCGTGCCGGGCAGCGAGGGCGCGACGCCGGTAGCGGTGCCGGTCGCGACGTCCTTCACCGAGACCAGCTCGGTGTCGGCCAGAGTCCAGCGCTGGTTGCTGCCGTCGTTCGAGGTCCACAGGCCGACGCTCGCACCGTCGGCGCTGCTCTGGCCGTTGACATCGAGGACGCGCTCACCCGAGACGCTCAACAGCGAGAAGGTGCTGCCGTCGGTCGTCGACGAGATCCACTGCAGGGCGGGGTCGGATGCCGCGACCTCGGAGGTCGCGGTGACCACGGTCGCCCCTCCCGCGGACTCGGCGAGGTAGCGGCCGTCTCCGGAGCGCAGTGCGAAGCGGTGTCGGTCGGTGCCCTCGCCCTCGAGGCTCTCGACGGTCCACGTCTGCGCGGTGGCGGCATCCGTCGTCGTGGCCGAGGTGCGGATGACGGCGGACGTGCCGTTCGCCGCCAGCGCTTTGCCGCTCTGCACGCCGAACAGCTGGTAGCTGTGGCCGTCGCGCAGGGCCGTGGCGGAGTCGGCGACGCCCGAGACCTCGGTGACGACGAACGTCGTGACCGACTTGGCGGGAACCGTGAGGGTGGCGGTGCGGGTGGCGGGGTCGACCGCCACGGCGGCTCCCTGCACGAGCGCGTTGCTCTCAGGGTCGGCCGCGGTCGACTGGGTCGTGACGATCGGCGTCACGGTCGCTCCGGCGCCGATGCCAGCGAAGCGGGACAGGTCGATCGTGACCTGGCGCTCGGAGGGCTCGGAGTTCACGTGCACGAGCGTCGCGCCCTCGCCGTCGGCGTCGACCGCCGCGGTGGTCTGCGTGTTGTTCGTGGGGATGAGCGCGTCGCCGGGGTGGATGTAGTGCGTGAAGTTGCGGACCGTGTTGTACTTCGCGTTGGTCTGCACCTGGCAGCTCGGGTCGGCCTCGCCGTCGGCGATGCGACGCTCGGAGTTCCCCTCGGCGTTGCAGTCGAAGTCGACGAACACCGAACCCCAGTTCTTGTTCTCGACCTTCTCCATGTTGTAGGTGTCCTCGACGGGCTGCCAGAACACCCAGGCGGTCGGCTCGAGCTCGCGCAGGTCGTTCACGATCTGCCCGGCCATACCGAGGCCGTTCTCGATGTTGGTGAGGTTGTAGCCGGTGCCGTCCCAGTCCCCCTCGACCTCGCTCATCCAGAGCGGCTTGTCGGCGCTCTTGGCGATGTCGCGCACGACGAGGCGGCCGGAGGTGCCGTAGGTGTGGACGTTCAGCTGGTCGACCTCGGCCTTGGCCTCGTCGGTCCAGGTGTTCCAGTTCGTCGCGAAGATCCCGGGGTTCGTCTCGTCCATGGCCGAGATCGGCACGTCGGTGGTCGTGCCGTCTTCGGCGAGGCGGGCGGCGAGCACCTTGATCATCTGGTCCTGGGCGACGGGGCCGATGTGCGCACCCTCCTGACGGCTGGCCGAGGTCGGCCAGCCGTTCGCGCCGATGTTCGTGGACCAGTAGTTCGTGTTCGGCTCGTTGAACGGATCGAGGCTCTCGAAGTCGATCCCGTGCTCCTGCTCGATGTGCTCGACCACGGTGACGAGATAGTCCGCGAAGGCCTCCATGTCCTCGGGCGCGAGCTGCTCGCTGGTGGCGTTGTTGATCCCGCCCGAGACGTATCCGCTCTGGGTGAGGAAGTAGGGCGGCGAGTTGCTGAAGGCCTCCCAGTGCGTGATCTTGTCCTTGAGCGCGTCGATCCACCAGCGCTGGGTCTCGTCAGCGTCGAAGTCGTAGCTCGCGGGGTCGTCGCCGTCCCACGCGGCGCGGTAGGCGGCGCGGTCGGCGTAGGTCGAGCTCACGAGGTCGGGGTTCCACCACCCCTCGACCGCGCCGCCGGGGCGCAGATACGAAGGCACGTCGGTCGCGTTGCCGCCGCCGATGTTGTATCGGGCGATGTTGAGGTTGAGCCCCTCATCGCCGAAGACCTTGTCGAAGAGGTCCTGTCGGACGTCGTCGGGGTAGCCGCCGGTCGCATTGGCGAACCAGACGAGGCTGGTGCCCCAGCCCTCGAACGGAGCCGAGGCATAGGCGGGGTTGGGCGTGATGGTGACCGGAGCTGCGGCCGCGGTGGCCGGCGGGCTGCCGACCACGAGCATGCAGCTCGCAAGCGCGCCGATGCCGAGCAGGGAAAGGGTTCTCTTCGACTTCATCGTCTGTCCTCAGAGTGTGTTGACGTCAACAGTGAGCGGTAACAATGAGTGTAGAGAAGGCGGTGTGTTGACGTCAACCGGATTCCGGATGCTGCGGGCTTCGGCGTTCCGGCGCTGCGGAGGACATCTGCACTAGGGAGGACCTAAGCCCCAGGACCCGACCTCCCTCAGGCAGATCTCCTCCCGACCGCAGACCCGGGCGGGAGTCAGGCCGGGGAGACCCTCGCGGTCGAGGCGCGCACCCGCAGCTCGGGCTGGATGAGCTCCCGCTCCTCGGTCTCCTCGCCCTCGATCGCGGCGACGAGCTCGCCGATCACGGCCTGGCCGAGCTTGTCGAAGTGCTGGCGCACCGTGGTGAGCGGAGGCAGGTAGTGCCGAGCATCCGGCACATCGTCGAAGCCGACCACGCTGACGTCGTCGGGCACGCGGATGCCGCGCTCGGCGAGCCCGTGCATGAGTCCGAGCGCCATCTGATCGTTCGCGACGAACACGGCGGTCGCGTCGCCGAGCTCGAGCTCCCGACCGAACGCGTAGCCGGAGTCCGACGACCAGTCGCCGATGAGCGGAGGGGCGACCGGCAGCCCCGCCGCCTCGAGCGTGACCTGCCACGACTCGGTGCGGGCCTTGGCGTCGAACCAGTCGGGCGGCCCCGCGATGTGCAGGATCCGCTCGTGGCCGAGCTCGATGAGGTGGCGCACCGCGGCGGCCGCGCCTGCCCGCTGGTCGATGCACACCGAGTGCATCTGATCGTCCGGCTCCTCCTTGACCACGAGCGTGGGCACGGAGATCGCCTGCTGGCGGAGCAGGTCGAGGGACGACGCCCGCGGAGCGATCACACACAGCGCGTCGACGCCCTGGGTCAGCAGTTCGACGGCACCGGCGTCGGCACCGCGGTCGTCGGCATCGCCGGCGGCGAAGCTGCTCACCGCGTAGCCGTGCTCGCGCGCCGCGACCTCGATCGCTCGCAGCACGCTGTTGGGTCCGTAGAAGCCGGGGTTGTCGATGATCACGCCGATGCGCATCGCCCGATTCGTGGCGAGCGCTCGCGCGATCGAGCTGCGCGTGTAGCTGAGCTCGTCGATGGCTGTCATCACCTTGACCCTGGTGGACTCGCGGATGTTCGGATGACCGTTGAGCACGCGCGAGACCGTCATGTGCGAGACGCCGGCACGCTCGGCGACGTCGTAGATGCTCGGTTTGCGCGGTCCGCCTGCCGCGGAGTCGGTGGTCATGTAAGCCCCCCTCGCACGATGACCGTGGACGGCCCGATGACCGTGAACGGTACAACGATAGTGCGCGGAGGCGTGTGCCGACCGGATGCCGTCCGCCGAGGGGAGTTCGACGAACGGCACCCGTGCTCGGTGCCAGAGGGATCAGCGGCAGACGGTGGCGGCGTGGTGCGCGGTGATCTCGATCGACGCGGGTGCGCCGTTCACGACCCCGGTCGCGGTGACCGTGACGTCTCCGGCCGGGACCGTCCCCGCCCTGGTCGACAGCGACACGGTCTTCGATCCGCCGATCCCGGTCGCCGTGATCGTGCCGTGGGCCGAGGCGACCGTCGCATCGACAGCGACGCCCGAGGCGTTGTCGATCCGTACCGGCAGCACCACCTTCCCGGCGACGCACCGCGGCAGCACCGTGGCGGTGACGGCGAGCGCGGGCTCGGTCGCGGCGACAGTCACCGAGATCGTCACCGTGCGGTTCTCGGGCGTGAGCCACTCGGCATCCGTCATATCGAGGATGGGGCTGCCGTCCTCGCGGAAGTACACCATGCGCGCGCCAGAGTCGCGGCTGCCGCCCGCGGTGAGCTTGGCGTGGAAGATGTTGATGAGGTTGCCGTCGTCGTCATAGGTGTACGAGTTGTGACCGGGTCCCCAGTTGTCGGACACCGGACCCTCGAAGTGCCAGATGGGGTGGTTCCGCGTGGTCCAGCTCGCGGGGTCGAGCAGATCGGCTCCGGACTCGGCCGTCATCAGCCCGACCGCGTAGGTCGAGTCGACGCCCGATCCCGAGAACGTCACCATGATCCTGCCGTCGCGCTGGACCACGAACGGTCCCTCGACGACCGGGGTCGTGTTAGTCGACCAGCTGCGATCCGGGTAGGCGACCGTCGACCGCTCGCCCTTCAGCTTCCAGGCACCGGTCGCGGAGGGGACGATCTCCGAGATCTTCAGCACGGCGGGGCCGGAACCGGATGCGGGCACGCGGCGCTCCGACCACATGGCGTACTGCACGCCGGCGTCCTCGAACGTGGTCATGTCGAGCGTGATGCCGGTGCCGTACTCGGTGAGCGGCTGCCCGTTCGCATCGACGACGCGCTGAGGAGCCTCCCAATCCGTCCGCACGAGCGGGTCGCCGCCGGGCTTCAGGCGCATCGTGTAGGACTGCACGCCGTTCCACGCGTTGACGTTGTTGGCGTTCGCCGCGAACAGGATGTACAGGTCGCCGCCCACCTCGTGGAACTCGGGAGCCCACAGCTGCGAACCGACCGGTGCGGAGCCCGAGAGCCCGATGCCGAGGATGCGGTGGTCCTGAGCGGTCGCGATGCCCTCGATCGTGTCGGCCTGGCGGATGAAGAACTCGTCCTGACCGTTGTCGTCGGTGGCGATGTACATCCACGTCTTCGAGCCGTCGGCGCGCGTGTACCGCAGCACGTGCGGGTCGGCGCGCCGCGAGACCAGCGGGAACACGGTCTTCTGCTGCTGCAGGTCGCCCGTGATCTCGTAGGTGCCGGGCTGCGTGAGGTCGACGCCCGACGTGTCCCAATCGACCCGGAAGTCATGCGTGCCGCCGTCGGAGTACTCCGCCGTGACCTTCTCAGGAAGCGCGATGTCGTCGCCCGCGTCGACCGTGACGGCCTCGGGTTGGCGGATGCCGGTGTTGTGCACACGACCGAGCAGGGCGTCGGCGTCGTCGGCCTCGGCTGCGGTCAGCGGCAGGATCGATGCGCCCTCCGCGTAGGCCACTCCGATCGTGCCGGTGCGACCGGCCGGATGCTCTCCGACGCCGAGCGGGGTCACCGAGGCGAAGTCGGTCGTGGATCCACTGAACGAGTTGCCCGCGGCATCCGACCAGACGACGCGGTAGGACCCGCGCGCCTCGTCCCACTCGGCGGAAACCCGCCCCGTGGTGCCGGGACCGGGCAGCGCGAGCAGGCCGTGGTCGTTCCAGTTCACGAGGTCGCGCGAGGTGAACAGCAGCGCACCCGCGTCGTCGCCGGCCGCAGGAGTGCCGGATGCCGAGACGCGGCGGGCGATCAGCCCGAATCCCCCATCGCCCTCGAGCCGGAAGATGTAGGGCTGCGCGAGGTAACGGAGCGTGCCGTTGAGCGCCTCGGTCATGCCCGTGACCTGTGCGAACACCACCGCACCGCCGCCGTTGAGCGCCGCGTAGTCGCCGCCGTCCGTGGCGAGCGCGAGATGCGCGGCCCTGGTGACCTCGGGGTCGTCCCCTCCGCGCGTGGTCTTGGACGTCGTGTACGCGGCGAGCCGATCGGTGCCCGCGGTGAGTCGCACGTCCAGCCGGACCGTCGCGGTGTCGGGCACGGTGCCGATCACGGCGTCGAGCGTCGCCGAGCCGAGCCCGTCGGCGGGTGCACCGGTGATGACACCCGCGTCGATCGAACCGACGCCGTCGATGTGGGTCCAGGTGACGGGAAGTCCGCGCAACGTGGTCGGGAGCGAGTAGCCGTTCTCGAGAACCGACGGCAGCAGCAGCACGGCCGCGGCCTGCGCGGCGCGTTCGGCCGCGGTCGGCGCCTTCTTCACGGTGACGTCGAACGTCCGGGTGGCCGTGGCCCCCCGAACCGTCGCGGTCGCGGTGAGGGTCACCGCGGTGTCGGCTTCCGGCTGCACGACCGTGCCGTTCGCGGCGATGACGCCGGGCTGGGACGACGTCCAGGTGACGCCGCCCGTCGTCGGCAGCACGAGGTTCGTCGCGACCGCGTCGAGGCTCTGCGCGTTCACCGCGGCGAGGTCGAGGGCGGCGACGGTCTCGCCGGCCACCGCCTGTGCGTCGGCGGTGGCGATCTCCGCCAGCGTGGCGACGGGGAGGGCGGCGTCGTAGACGCGGAAGGTCGAGACCGACCCCTGGTACAGGCTGTCGCCCGCATAGGCGCTCTTGCCGATGTAGTTCATCGTGTGGGTCGCGAGGTCGGCGAGGTTCACGGTCGAGTCGCTCTTCACCGCGACCTGCACACCGTCGATGAACAGGCGCAGCGTCGAGGTCGTCCCGTTCGCGTTCTTCTCGATCGTCGCCGCGACCGACTGCGAGCGCCCCTCGGCGAGCTTCGTGGCCGAGGTCACGGTCTGCTCGCCCGACCAGTTCGTCTTCGAGATCGCGAGGCGCGGTGCCACGGGCTGGATGAAGAACTGCCCGGTCGAGGCGTCGCCCGATCCACCGAAGTTCCAGAGGAACTTCGCTCCCGAGAGCGCCTGCGGGGTCGTCTCGATCACGATCGTCGCCGCGCTCTTGCCGGCGAGCAGACCGTTGGGCAGCTGCACGTGGTTCGCGCCCGTGAACTGCATGGCACCGCCCCGCCAGGCGGCTCCGCCGACGACGTCGGCGTCGCGCTGCGCGGCACTCGCATCGTGCGCCACGGTTCCGCTCGTCTCCGAGAAGTCGTACAGCGCGAGCAACGAGGCGGGTTCGACGAGGGCCGCGGGGCGGATGCTCGCGGCATCCGCGGCGGCGGGAGTGAGCACCGCCAGGCACCCGGCGAGCAGGGCCCCGGTCCAGGCTCTGGCGCCGGTGCGGCGACGCGGTCGAGAGGAGTCGTTCATGTCGATCGTGCGTTCCCTTCTCATGGTTCCGCGCTCAACCGCAGGTGCGAGCCGCGACGGTCACGCTGTCATCGGACGAGGCGTCGGTCGCCGTACTCCGCACCGTCACGGACACCGCGTCGGTCGAGGTCTGCCGGGTGGAGACGGCCTGGGTGCTGGTGGCTCCCGGCTGGAGGCTCTTCACGGTCTTGTCGCCGTAGGGCGTCGAGATCGTGACGGCCGCGGGGCGTGCGTCGGCGTTCGTGACCGAGACCGCGAGCACGACCTTCCCGGCGACGCATCGCGTGCTGACGGCGGTGGTGAGGTCGAGGTCGGGGTCGGTGCCCACTCCGGCGTAGTGGAACATCACGCGCTGGTACTCCGCCGCCGTGATGGGGATGATGCCGCCGTGCCGCTTCTTGACGGATCCGAGGTCGATGTCGGTGGCCTTGCTCCACACCGTGTTCGACGTCGAGTCGATGTCGGTGGTGCGGAACGGCACGTAGCCGCGTCCGGTCGCGTACTGGTCGGCGAGCAGGCCGTAGAGTTCCTGCGCTCCGGCGCGGTCGTCGTCGTTGTAGCGGAAGAACTCCGGCCCCTCGAGGCAGGCGCCCGTGTAGTTCGTGCCCGCAGAGCACGTGCCCGATCCCTTGAGGATCGACTGCAACGTGCCCACGAGCACCCAGTCCTGCTCGGTGCCGCTGGTGGCGGGAAGAGCGGATGCCGTGGTCGCGGTGAGGTTCTTCGAGCGCTCGATCGTGATCTCGCCGTCGCCGGAGGCGCGGTAGTACCAGTCCCCCACCTTGATGACGGTGGTGTCGATGATCGAGTGCTCGCGATCGATCCACTTCACGGGCGTGGAGAACGTCTGGAAGTCGCGGGTCGCGGAGAGGTAGACGTCGACGCTGTCGCCGAACTCGGTGTTGCCGTCGGCCCTGGTCGCCCAGTAGACGACGTACTGGCCCGTCTCCTCGTCCCAGATCGCCTCGGGTGCCCATGCCATTCCGGCGTTCGGGATGCTGGACGCGACGTCGGCGAGGCGCGGCTCGCTCCAGTTCACGAGATCGGTCGACTCCCAGATGACGAGTTCAGTCGAGCCGTCCTCGGTCGCATGGGCGTTGCCCCAGCCGCCGCGGTAGTAGATGCTCAGATCGGTGGCGATCAGGTAGAACCGGTCGCCCTCCGGCGAGCGCACCAGGAACGGGTCGCGCACACCGCCTTCACCCTCGCCCGCGTCACGTGCGGTCGACAGCACCGGCGAGCCCGCGGGACGGGTGTCGGTGAAGGTCTTGGCATCGCGACTCGTGGCGAAGTAGATCTGCTCGTCGCTCGCCGCGCCCTCGGTGCCCGTGAAGTGGGTGAAGAGGTAGTCGGTGGTCGCGGGCATCTCGTACGCGCGGCGGACCGTGAGGGCGATCTCCCGCGATGCGGCGACGCCGTCGATCGTCGCCGTGGCGGTGAGGACGACCTCGGTGTCGTGATCCGGGCGGTGCACGATGCCCGGGGCCGTGGTCGCGGTGCCGACCACGTCGATCACCGTGGGGTCGGAGCTCTGCCAGCTCACCGTCGATCCGTGTCGTGATCCGGTGGCGGGCAGCGTGATGTTCGAGCGGACATCGTCGGCATCCGCGATGGTGATCGCGTCGAGGTCGCGCTGGGCCTTGTCGATCGCTGCGGGATCCTTGAGCACCGTCACGGTGAACGTGCGGGGTGCGCTCTGCACGCCGCGCACCGTGGCGACCGCGGTGAGGGTCACGGTCGTGTCGGCGGCGGGCGGGGTCACCGTGCCGTCTGCGGCGAGCACGCCGGGCGCGGACGACGTCCAGCTGACGCCGCCGGCCGTGGGCAGAGTGAGTCGGGTCTCGACAGCATCCAGGCTCTGCGTGTTCGCCGCGGCGAGGTCGAGAGCGTCGATCGTCTCGGTGGCCGCGGCCTGCGCGTCGGCGGCGGCGATGTCGGTGAGCGCTGCGCCCGACAGGGCCTCCTCGTAGACCCGGAAGGTCGAGACCTTGCCCTGATAGAGCGAATCGGCGGTGTAGGCGCTCTTGCCGATGTAGTTCACGGTGTGCGTGAGCAGGTCGCTGAGATGCACGGTGGAGTCGGTCTTCACCGCGACCTGCGTGCCGTCGATGAACAGCCGGAGCGTCGAGGTCGCTTCGCCCGCGTTCTTCTCGATCGTCGCGGCGACGGACTGCCACTGTCCCTCGACGAGCTTCGTGGTCGAGGTCACGCTCTGCTCGCCCGACCAGTTCGTCTTGGTGATCGCGACGCGCGGGGCGACGGGCTGGATGAAGAACTGTCCCTGACCGCTGTTCGACGTGCTCGAACCACCGAAGTTCCAGAGGAACTTCGCGCCGGAGAGCGCTTCCGGTGATGTCTCGATCACGACGGTGGCGGCGCTGCGGCCGGAGAGGAGGCCGTTCGGCAGCTGCACGTAGTTGGAGCCGCCGAACTGCATGTAGCCGTCGCGCCACGCTTCGCCGCCGACGACGGTCGCATTGTTGCCGCGGGTGCTCGTGTCGTGCAGCACGGTGCCGCTCGTCTCGGAGAAGTCGTAGCGGGCGAGCAGCGACGAGGGCTCGGCGGCGTCGGCCGCCGTCGGGGCGAGCACCGCGAGGCCGGCGACGAGCAGGGCTCCGGTCGCGGCCGCGATCATCCTGCGACCGCGTGAGGATGCCGGGGCGGGGGCATGGGGGGACATCGCACTCTCCTTCGAGCGTCGAAAAGCGGGGTCTGACGGGCAGCGTCGAGCATCGGACGGAACGTCCG
>NZ_JBJDRJ010000022.1:0-64306 GCF_044987415.1 Microbacterium sp. ZW T5_45
TGCGCGTGCCGTGCCTGCCTCACTTCGGGGGCCGACACGCCACGTGGCGGACGCGGTTGCCGGTGGCGGCCGCGTTCTGGCGTGTCGGCCCCCGAAGTGGTGGGGGAGAAGCAGGCGCCCGCGCCTACCTTGCGCGGACCTCGAGGTTCGTCGAGGCCCATTGCCCCAGCTGGTCGAGGATCGGCAGCAGGCCTTCGCCGCTCGAGGTGAGCGCGTACGACACCGTGACGGGCGGCCCGGCGTCGACGGTGCGCGCGACGAGTCCGGCATCCGCCAGTTCCGCGAGCCGGTCGGACAGCACGGTGTCGCTGATCCCGGAGACCCCGCGACGCAGGGCCACGAACGTCGACGGGCCGCCGCCGAGCGACGAGACGATCATGCCGTTCCAGCGCTTTCCGAGCACGCTGAAGGCCAGAGTGATCGCCGCGTCGCAGACGTGACTCTCTTCGTCGACCTCGGCCATGCCCACAGTCTACCGTGCTACGTTAACCAATGTCGCTAAGAAAAACAGAGCGACTACGAAAATGAGAGGTAAAGTCATGTCCCTGTTCCGCCTGGACGCCAGCATCCTTCCCGCGACGAGCGCCAGCCGCTCGCTCGCCGACCTCGTCGAGGCCGAGTGGACGGCATCCCACCCCGATTCCGCGGTCACCCGCCGTGATCTGGCCGCCGACCCCGTCCCCGCGACGGCATGGGCGGATGCCGTGACCGGTGGTTTCGTCGACGAGGCGCAGCGCACTCCTGCGCAGAACGAGGCCCGTGCTCTCGCGACCACGTTCGCCGACGAGCTGATCGGCGCCGACGCGCTGCTGTTCGCGGTGCCGCTGTACAACTACGGCGTCTCGCAGCACTTCAAGACCTGGTTCGACCTCGCCTACACCGACCCGCGCATCGACCCGCAGGGAACCGCGCTGCGCGGCAAGCCCGCGACGCTCGTCACCGTGCTCGGCGGCAACTACGCGCCCGGTACGCCCAAGGAGGGCTGGGACCACTCCACCGGCTGGCTGCGCCGCGTGCTCGAGGACGTCTGGGGCCTCGACCTGCGTGTCGTCGAGCGTCCGTTCACGCTGGTCGGCGTGAACCCGGCGCTCGATGCGTTCACCGACACCGCGCGTGAGCTCAAGGAGAACGCCGAGACGGATGCTCGCACCTACGGTCGTGAACTCGCCGCACTCCGGGGCGAGAACGCGGCCTGAGCCGTTCGGGGCGCTGTCGGGGCGGCGGGGGGCGGCCCGACAGCGGTGGGCTGCGGTGCTGATGTCGGTCGAGAATACGGATGTCGGTGGATTCTGGGTGGGGGATCTGGACTGACATTCGTATTCCTGACGGACATCTGTCGGGAGCCTGCGGGGGACGTGGCACTGAAGGTCGCTTTGCAGGCGCGGATGCGGGTTTGTCGGCAGCATCCGGCTCGTTCGCGCCCGCACAGTGAACATCGCGCCCACAGAGCGACCATTCGCGGCCCTTCGTCTCGCTTCGCCCGCTCAGGGACGGGGAGAGAGGCCTTTTCGTCTCGCGGTTCCTGAGCGAGGAGCGTCGCGACGAGACGAAGCCCGCTCAGCGACCGGGCTGGATGCCGCCGCTCAACGACCTGCCCTTCAGTGCGCCACGACCACCGGATGCGGCAGCCACACGGTGACGTTCAACCCGCCCTCGGGCCGGGCCGTCAGCACCAGTGTCCCGTCGTGCGCCTGGGCGATGCGTCGGGCGATCGCGAGACCCAGGCCGACGCCCGCGTGATCCTCGTCGCGCGAACGCTCGGTCCCGCGTTGGAACGGCTCCGCGAGCGTGGCGACGAGCCCCGGCGAAAGCACACCTCCCGTGTTCTCCACCACCAAGGCCAGCGCCTGCGGCTGCGCATGCGTTCGTACGGTCACGGCTCCGCCCGCCGGCAGGTTGTGCACGATCGCGTTGTGCACGAGGTTGGTGATCAGCTGCTGCAGCAGCGCGGGATTGCCGACCGCAGGGGCCTCGTCCCCACCCACATCGAGCACCACTCCGCGCCGATCGGCCAGCGGGAGCAGCACCTCCACCGCCTCCTCTGCGAGCAGCGACAGATCCACGGACTCCCGCGTGAACGCACGTCGATCTGCTCGGCTCAGCAGCAGCAGCGCCTCGGTGAGCTCGATCGCCCGGGTGTTGACCTCCTGCAGGCGGTCGATCAGCGCATCGACATCGCGATCCGGGTCCGCCCGCGCGACCTCGAGCATCGCCTGCGAGATCGCGAGCGGCGTGCGCAGCTCGTGCGAGGCGTTCGCGGCGAAGCGCTGCTGCTCGGCCATGTTCGCCTCGAGCTGCTCGAGCATCGAGTCGAACACATCGGCGAGGTCGCGGAACTCGTCGCGCTTGCCTTCGAGCGCGACCCGGTGCGACAGCGACCCCTGCGCGGCGAGCTGTGCGGCGTAGCCGATGCGGTCGAGCGGTTCGAGCATCCGTCCTGCCAGCCACCAGCCGCCCGCCCAGCCGACGATGAGCAGCACGAACATCACGGCGAACGCGACCGGGATGAACGCGCGCAGCAGGTCCGAGCGGTTCGGCACGAAGATGTCGGCGACGATCGGCACATCGGGCACGTACCGCAGCAGGAACAGCGCGACGGCGGCGAGGAGCAGGATGCCGGAGACCACGACGATGCCCGCATAGCTCAGCGTGAGCTTCATGCGGGCCGTCATGCCTCTTCTACGCATCGTCCGCCCCGATCCGGTAGCCGACACCGGGCACCGTCATGATCAGGCCCGGTTCGCCCAGCCGCTTGCGCAACGACGAGACGGTGATGCGCACCGCGTTCGTGAACGGATCGGCGTTCTCGTCCCAGGCCCGCTCGAGCAGTTCCTCGGCGCTGACCACGCCGCCTGCGGCGCCGATCAGCACCTCGAGCACGGCGAACTGCTTACGGGTGAGGGCGACGTAGCGGCCGTCGCGGAACACCTCCCGGCGAAACGGATCGAGCCGCAGCCCCGCGATCTCGAGCACCGGCGGGCGGGCGTGCTGTCGGCGCCGGTCGAGGGCCCGCAGCCGCAGCACGAGCTCCCGCAGTTCGAACGGCTTGGTGAGGTAGTCGTCGGCGCCGATCTCGAACCCCGACGCCTTGTCATCGAGGCGGTCGGCCGCCGTGAGCATGAGGATCGGGATGCCGCTGCCCGAGGCGACGATCGATCGCGCCACGTCGTCGCCGGACGGTCCGGGGATGTCGCGATCGAGCACCGCGATGTCATAGGCGTTGACCGAGAGCAGCTCGAGGGCGGTGTCGCCGTCACCCGCGATGTCGGCGGCGATCGCCTCGAGCCGGAGCCCATCGCGGACGGCTTCGGCGAGATAGGGCTCGTCCTCGACGATCAGCACGCGCATGGCTGAGAGCCTACGCGGCGGCACATATCGGGAACATATGGAAAAGGGCATACGACCTCGCAACAGCCGCCTGCGTTGACTGTGGACCATGAACACACGCAGTACCGTCCCGAGACGCCGCCTGGTCACCGCGATCGGCGTCGCCGCTCTCGCTGCCGTCGTCGCCGGCTCGGCCATCGTGATCTCGCAGCAGGCGCAGGCTCAGGCATCCGCTCCCTCGCTCGCGACGATCGGAGTCGCCGACGGGATGATCCGCGAGGAGGACCGGGTCTCGGTCTTCGACGACACCCCCGCCGTGACGAACCTCGACCCCGATCTGCTCGCGGCCGTGCGCGCGGCCGCCACCGCTGCCGACGCCGAGGGCGTGCGGATCCATGTGAACAGCGGATGGCGATCCGCCGCCTATCAGGAGGCGCTGCGCGCCGACGCCGTGCGCACCTACGGATCAGCCGAGGAAGCGGCGCGCTGGGTCGCGACGCCCGAGAACTCCGAGCACGTGTCGGGCGATGCCGTGGATCTCGGCCCGATGGATGCGCAGGACTGGCTGGCCGGTCGCGGCGTCGAGTTCGGCCTGTGCCAGATCTACGAGAACGAGCCGTGGCACTTCGAGCTGCGCCCGTCGGCGATCGCGAACGGATGCCCCGTCATGTACTCCGATCCCACCGCCGACCCGAGGACGCAGCGATGACCGCCGTGCTCCCCGCTGCGCTCCCCGCCGGGCTCTCGCGGATGCCCGCGCCTACCCTGCAGACGATTCCGGATGCCGTGACGGCCAACGTGGTGGCGATCCGCTCCGCGACGGCCTCACACATCATGGCTGTCGTGAAGGCCGACGGATACGGGCACGGCGCCGTCGCTGTCGCTCGGGCGGCGGTCGACGCAGGTGCCACGTGGCTGGGCGTGACGGATGCCGCGGACGCCACCGAGCTGCGCGCCGCGAGCATCGATGTACCGATCCTCGCCTGGCTCAACCCGGCCGGAGTCGACGCCGTGCAGGTCGCCATGGACCGGGTAGACATCGGGGTCGGCTCGGTCGACGAGCTGCGCCGCCTCGTCTCGGACGCGTGGGCACCCGTGCGGGTGCATCTGCATGCTGATACGGGAATGTCGCGCGGCGGATGTTCGATCGACGAGTGGCCGGAGCTGCTGCGGACCGCGCGCGACGCTCGCGACCGGGTCGAGGTCGTCGGCATCATGGGGCACCTGCCTCGCGCGGACGAGGCCGATCCCGCCGCGAACGCCGCAGCCGTGACACGCATGCGCCACGTGCGCGACATGGCTCTGCGCGCCGGGCTCGGTCCGGTGATCGTGCATCTCGCGGCCACGGCCGGTGCGCTGCACGACCCGGCCACGCACTTCGACATGGTGCGCATCGGCGCGGGACTCGTCGGGATCGACCCGTCGGGAACGACGTCGCTGCACGGTGCGTCTCGCTGGACGGCCGCGGTCGTGCACTCCACCCGGGTGAACGCCGGTGCCGCCGTCGGATATGCGGGCGCATACGTGACGCGGCATGCGACGAATCTCAGCGTGATCGGCGTCGGCTACGCCGACGGCATCCCGAGAGAACTGTCGAGTGAGGCGGGCGTGGAGATCGGTGGGCGACGGCATCCGATCGTCGGCCGTGTGTCGATGGATCAGATCGTCGTCGACACAGGTGACCGAGTCGTGCCCCACGGCACGATCGCGACCATCTTCGGACCCGATGGCGGGGAGGTCCCCAGTGCGCAGGACTGGGCGCGATGGGCGGGGACGATCCCGCACACGATCGTGACCGGGATCGGCCCGCGTGTGCGACGGAGCGTCGCATGACCCGGGTCGTGGTCATCGGAGGAGGGCAGAACTCCGAGCACGAGGTCTCGCTGGCCTCGGCATCCGCCGTCGCCGACGCGTTGCGTGCCGGGGGGCACGAGGTCCGCGCGGTGACGATCTCACGGGAGGGTGTGTGGGATGCCGGG
Organism: Microbacterium sp. ZW T5_45; assembly: GCF_044987415.1. Lineage (NCBI taxonomy): Bacteria > Bacillati > Actinomycetota > Actinomycetes > Micrococcales > Microbacteriaceae > Microbacterium > Microbacterium sp. ZW T5_45. The sequence goes on from NZ_JBJDRJ010000022.1 coordinate 5,307, forward strand.
GCTGGCGGGGATCCGGTGTCGTCGCTGACGGCGGCACTGCCGCTGCTGGGGTGGGCCGAGGTCGTATTCCCCGCGGTGCATGGACAGCACGGGGAGGACGGAGCGCTCGCGGCGCTGTGCGCGCTCATCGGCATTCCCGTCGTCGGTTCTCCTGCGCGCGCCGGTGCGATCGGCATGGACAAGCATGCGACCAAGCTCGTGGCGGAGGCGGCGGGGCTTCGCACCGCTCACGGGTTCGTCGTCGCGGCATCCGACATCGGCGACATCGAGTTCGAGGCGCCCGTCGTGGTGAAGCCGGTGTCGGCGGGGTCGAGCTACGGCGTGTCCCTCGTGCAGCGCGCCGAAGACCTTCCGGAGGCGCTGCGCACTGCGGTGGCGTTCGACGATCACGTGCTCATCGAGGAGGTGGTCCGCGGGCGCGAGATCGACGTCGCCGTGATCTGCGAGGCCGGGGGCGTGCGGTGGGCGGCGCCGCCTCTCGAGATCCACGCGGCAGGGCTCTTCGACACCGCGATGAAGTACGACGGATCGGCGCGCTTCACGGTGCCCGCGGCGTTGGAGGAGCGGGAGGAGCGGATGCTGACCCGCGCGGCCCTCGCGATGTTCGACGCGCTCGGCTGCGCCGGGGTCGCGCGCATGGACTTCTTCCTGACAGACGAAGGGCCGGTGCTCAACGAGGTCAACACGATGCCCGGGCTGACCGCGGCCTCTCAGGTGCCGCGGATGTTCGCGGCCGCGGGCGTCGGCTACGAGGAACTCGTGGACAGGCTCGTGCGCGCGGCGCTCGCGCAAGGCGCGTGACGGGCGCCGCCGGCGCCGCGGTTACCGCTGGCGCCGCGGCTGCTTGTGCTGCTTCACTTCGGGGGCCGACACGCCACTCGTCGGACGCTTTCGGGCTTCACGGCCGGCCGCTGGCGTGTCGGCCCCCGAGGTGGGAGGGCGCGGAGCAGCGGCCAGGGACTGGGACAGAGGCCGAGACCAGGGGCCGGGCCCAGGGCAGAGGCCGAGACCAGGGGCCGGGCCCAGGGCAGCGACCGGTGTCGGGCCAGCGAGCGGTGTCCGGGACCGGGCGCCGACGCTGCTGCTTCACTTCGGGGGCCGACACGCCACTCGTCGGACGCTTTCGGGCTTCGCGGCCGGCCGCTGGCGTGTCGGCCCCCGAAGTGGTGGCGGGCAGGAACGGGGACCGGTGCCGGAGCGACGAGAGGAAGCGTGCCGGGACGCGACGGCCTAAAGGCGGTCGACTGCGGTCACCGTCACGACGGCGGCTCCCTCGACATCGGATGCCGCGAGGTCGACGGTCGCCGAGATGCCCCAGTCGTGGTCTCCTGCCGGGTCGTCGATGATCTGTCGCACGGTCCAGGTCTCGGCACCCTCCGTGATCATCAGCAGCGCCGAGCTGCGAGCATCCGCCCCGGTGAGGATCTCGTCATGCTCGTCGAAGTACGCGTCCAGAGCATCCGACCAGGCCTGCTCGCCGAAGGACGTATCGAGGTCGGCCAGTGCGGCGACGTCCTCGCGTGCGGCGAGCTGCACCCGTCGGAACAGCTCGTTGCGCACGAGGATGCGGAACGCTCGCACGTTCGAGGTGAGGCGCTTCGGCGCGGGTGGCACGATCGGCTCGTCGTCCGGGTCCTGCAGCACCCCGCTCACGAGTTCCTCCCACTCGTCGAGCAGGCTCGAGTCGACCTGACGGACGAGCTCGCCGAGCCACTCGATGAGATCGCGGAGGTCCTCGGTCTTCAGCTCTTCGGGGATCGTCTGGGAGGCCGCGCGGTAGGCATCCGACAGGTAGCGCAGCACGACGCCCTCGGACCGGGCGATCTTGTAGAACGCGACGTATTCCCCGAACGACATGGCTCGCTCGTACATGTCTCGCACGACCGACTTCGGGTGCAGCTCGAAGTCGCGGATCCACGGCTGTGCCGCGCTGTACGTCTCGAACGCCGCGCTCAGCAGCTCGTCGAGCGGCTTCGGGTACGTGATCTCCTCGAGCAGTTCCATGCGCTCGTCGTACTCGATGCCCTCGCGCTTCATCGCGGCGACGGCCTCGCCGCGGGCCTGGAACTCCTGTTGCCCGAGGATCGCGCGCGGATCGTCGAGCGTCGACTCGACGATCGAGACCATGTCGAGGGCGTACTGACCGGTCCCCGTGCCCGCCGAGGGGTCGGGATCGAGCAGTTCGAAGGCTGCGAGGGCGAAGGGCGAGAGCGGCTGGTTGAGGGCGAAGTTCGGCTGCAGGTCGACCGTGAGGCGGATCTCCACGCGTTTCGGCTCGGTCGCTCCGCTCCCTCGCTCAACGACCGAGACCTGCTCGACCACACCGGACTCGAGCAGCGTGCGGTAGATGCCGATCGCGCGCAGCGCGAGCTCCCGCTGACGCCGGCGCGGTTCGTGGTTGTCGAAGACGAGCCGGCGCATATTGCCGAACACGTCGCCACCGCGCGCGATCACGTTCAGCATCATCGCGCTCGTGATCTGCATGTGCGAGGTGAGTGTCTCTGGCTGCGCGTCGATCAGCTTGCGGAACGAGGGCTCGCCCCATGACACGAACCCGTCCGGCGCCTTCTTGCGGATGATCTTGCGCTTCTTCTTCGGGTCATCGCCGGCCTTCTTGATCGCGGCGATGTTCTCGGTCTCGTGCTCGGGTGCCTGGGCCACGACCGTGCCCGCGGTGTCGTATCCGGCGCGGCCGGCACGACCCGCGATCTGGTGGAACTCGCGCGCGTTCAGCTGCCGCATCCGCGTGCCATCGAACTTCGTCAGCGCGGTGAGCAGCACTGTGCGGATCGGTACGTTGATGCCCACGCCGAGCGTGTCGGTGCCGCAGATGACCCGCAGCAGCCCGCGCTGCGCCAGCTGCTCGACGAGTCTGCGGTACTTCGGCAACATACCTGCGTGATGCACGCCGATGCCCGCCCGCAGGAACCGCGACAGCGTCTTGCCGAATGCGGTCGTGAACCGGAATCCGCCGATCAGCTCCGCGATCTGATCGCGCTGCTCGCGTGTGGCGACCTTGGTGCTCGACAGTGCCTGCGCCCGTTCCATCGCCGCAGCCTGCGAGAAGTGCACGACGTAGATCGGCGCCTGACCGGTGTTCAGCAGGTCTTCGATCGTCTCGTGGATCGGCGTCGTCTCATAGAAGAAGTGCAGGGGCACGGGTCGTTCGACGCCCGTGACGGATGCCGTGGCACGGCCGTTGCGGCGGGTGAGGTCGGCGGCGAGTTCAGTGACATCGCCGAGCGTCGCCGACATGAGGATGAACTGGGCCTGCGGAAGCTCGAGCAGCGGCACCTGCCAGGCCCACCCGCGGTCGGGGTCGGCGTAGAAGTGGAACTCGTCCATCACGACCTGGCCGACCTCGGCATCCGCTCCCTTGCGCAGCGCGAGGTTCGCGAGGATCTCTGCGGTGCAGCAGATGATCGGGGCCTCGGCGTTCACCGAGGAGTCGCCGGTGATCATGCCCACGTTGGCGGCCCCGAAGATGTCGACGAGGGCGAAGAACTTCTCGCTCACCAGCGCCTTGATCGGAGCCGTGTAATAGCTGCGGCGGCCCTCCACCATCGCGGCGAAGTGCGCACCGACGGCGACGAGGGACTTCCCCGTGCCGGTGGGCGTCGACAGGATCAGGTTGTTGCCGGAGACGATCTCGATGACGGCCTCATCCTGGGCGGGGTAGAGGCTGATGCCGGTCGACTCCGCCCATTCCACGAACGCCAGGTAGACGGCATCCGCATCGGCGTCGCGGGGGAGGACGGAGGGTTCGAGCAGCACTCTTCGATCATCCCCTATATGTCGAGGCCAGCAGAGCGGATGCCTGGCGAACAGAGCGCCGCCCCCTCCGACATCTGGAGGGGGCGGCGCTCTGCATGCCTGAGGCTACGCGTTCTGGCGACGGCGGATCAGCAGCAGAGCGGCACCGGCGACAAGCGCCGCGGTTCCCGCACCCGCGAACCAGACCCACTCTGCCCCGAGACCGGTGACGGCGAGGCCGGGACGATCGACGGTCACGGTCTGTGCCGCGTCGTCGATGTCCTCGTGCGCGGCGACCTCGAGCTCGGAGTGCATGATCACCTCGAACGCGACGAGCGTGTGCCCGGCCCAGTTCTCGTTGATCACGAAGCCGACGTCGACCGAGCCGGATCCCGTGGTGCTCGACGTGAACGTCGTGGAACCCGTGATGCCTGTCGCCGTGCCGGTGGCCTTGTCGTAGAGCTCACCGCTGACGGTGTACTCCGTGTTCGGCGCCAGGTGGGTGTAGGCGACCGTGTCGATGACGACTCCACCGGATGCCGCGACGTTCTTGTCGCCGTCGGCACGATCCACCAGGGTGGTGCCGATGTCCGCGACGTAGACCGTCTGTGCGGCATCGGTGATGTCCTCGTGGGTCGCGACGACGTCATCACCCAGGGTGAGGACCTCGAACGCGGTCAGCGTGTGACCTGCCCAGCCCGCCGGGATGTCGAAGACGACCTCGACGGAACCGGTGCCCGTGGCCGACGACGTGAAGGTCGCCGAACCGGTGATGCCGGTCGCCTCGCCTGTCTGCTGGTCGTGCAGCTCACCGGTCACCGTGTACTCGGTGTCGGGCTCGAGGTTCTCGTAGGCGACGGTGTCGATGACCGTGCCGCCGTTCTGGACGATGTACTTATCGCCGTCCAGCTCGTCCGCAAGCGTCGTGCCGATGCGCGGGGCGTTGCCGACGAACACGGTCTGTGCCGTGTCGTTGATGTCCTCGTGCACGGCGATCACCCGTTCGCCCTGCGTGACGGTCTCGAACGCGACGAGCGTGCGGCCGGCCCATTCGCCGTCGATGACGAACTCGACCTCGACCGTCCCGGCGCCCGTGGCCGACGACGTGAACGTCGCGGAGCCGGTGATCCCGGTCGGCTCCCCCGTCGCCTTGTCGAACAGCTCTCCGCTCACCGTGTACTCGGTGTTCGGGGCGAGGTTCTCGTAGGCGACGGTGTCGACGACCGTGCCTCCGGCGGATGCCACGTTCTTGTCGCCGTCCGCGTCGTCGACCAGCGTGGTGCCGAGGTCGGCGATGTACACGGTCTGCGCGTCGTCGTTGATGTCCTCGTGGGTCGCGACGACGTCATCACCCAGGGTGAGGACCTCGAAAGCCGTCAGGGTGTGGCCTGCCCACTCGTCGGTGATCGTGAACTCGACCTCGACCTCGCCGGTGCCGCTGGCCGACGACGTGAACGTCGTCGAGCCGGTGATGCCGGTCGCCTCGCCCGTCTCGCGGTCCCACAGTTCACCGGTGACGGTGTACTCGGTGTTCGGCTCGAGGTTCACGTACGCGACGGTGTCGATGACCGTGCCGCCGTTCTGGACGATGTACTTGTCGCCGTCCAGCTCGTCCGCGAGCGTCGTGCCGATGCGCGGGGCGTTGCCGACGAACACGGTCTGCGCCGTGTCGTTGATGTCCTCGTGCGAAGCCACCTCGACGTCGCCCTGCGTGAGCACCTCGAACGCGACCAGCGTCGAGCCCGCCCAGTCCCCGTTGATCACGAACGTGACCTCGACCGTGCCGTTTCCGGAGTTCGACGAGGTGAACTGCGCGGTCCCGGTGATGCCGGTCGCTTCGCCCGTGGCCTTGTCGTAGAGCTCACCGCTGACGGTGTACGACGTGTTGGGTGCCAGGTTGGTGTACGCGACGGTGTCGACGACGGTGCCGCCGGCGGATGCCACGTTCTTGTCGCCGTCCGCCCGGTCGACCAGCGTGGTGCCGAGGTCGGCGACGTAGACCGTCTGCGCGGCGTCGTTGATGTCCTCGTGCGTGGCGACCGTGGTCTCACCGAGCGTGAGCACCTCGAAGGCGGTCAGGGTGTGGCCCGCCCACTCGTCGGTGATCGTGAACTCGACCTCGACCGTGCCGGTGCCCGTGGCCGACGAGGTGAAGGCCGTCGATCCGGTGATGCCGGTCGCCTCACCCGTCTCCTGGTCGTGCAGCTCACCGCTCACCGTGTACTCGGTGTTCGGCTCGAGGTTCTCGTATGCGACGGTGTCGATGACGGTGCCGCCGGTCTGGACGATGTACTTGTCGCCGTCCAGGTCGTCCGCGAGCGTCGTGCCGATCAACGGGGCGTTGCCCACCGTGACCGTCTGCGCACCGTCGTTGATGTCCTCGTGGACGGCGACGATCAGGTCGCCCTCGCTCACCGTCTCGAAGGCGACGAGCGTGGCGCCTGCCCAGTCGCCGTCGATCGTGAACTCGACCTCGACCGTGCCGTTCCCGGTGGCCGACGACGTGAACGTCGTGGTGCCGGTGATGCCGGTCGCGGTGCCGTCGGCCTTGTCGTAGAGCTCACCGCTGACGATGTACGACGAGTTCGGCTTCAGGTTCGTGTACGTGACGGTGTCGATGACGGTGCCGCCGGCGGATGCCACGTTCTTGTCGCCGTCCGCCGCGTCCAGCAGCGTGGTTCCGAGGTCGGCCACGTAGACCGTCTGTGCAGCATCCGTGATGTCCTCGTGGGTGGCCACGACGTCGTCGCCCAGGGTGAGCACCTCGAACGCGGTGAGGATGCGGCCGGCCCACTCGTCGGTGATGGTGAACTCGACCTCGACGGTGCCGGTGCCCGTGGCCGACGACGTGAACGTCGCAGACCCCGTGATGCCCGTGGCAGCTCCCGTCACCTGGTCGTGCAGCTCACCGGTCACCGTGTACTCGGTGTTCGGCACGAGCCCCTCGTAGGCGACGGTGTCGATGACGGTGCCACCGGACTGGACGATGTACTTGTCGCCGTCCAGCTCATCCGCGAGTGTCGTGCCGATCAGCGGGACGCGTGCCTCGACGGCGACCGTCTGGTCGGCATCCTCGGCATCCTCGTGCGCGGCGACGTCCTGCACCACCGGGAACCCGAAGCCGTAGTACCAGCGCGACAACTGCTCGTAGACGACGAGCGATCCACCCGAATACTGCTGCGCCTGGGCGGCGGTCACCGTGAAGGTCACGTCCACCGTCCCGTTGCGCTCGCTCGCGTTCGTCACCTGGAAGTAGTCCGGCTCGGTGGTCGCGGTGATGCCCGTCGGGGTGACGGTGCCTCCGTCGTCGACGAACATCAGTTCGCCGGTGACGTAGTACTGCTCGAGGCACTCGAGTCCTGCACCGGTGTCGACGCACTCGCCGATCGGCAGATTCGTGTACGACACGGTGTCGGTGATCGTCCCGCCGGTCAGCGGAAGCACCTTGTCGTCATCGGCGTTGTCCGTGAGTGCGAGGGTGCCGATCGCCGGCGCGTCATCGAGCGCCACGGTCTGCGCGGCGTCGTCGATGTCCTCGTGGGACGCCACCTCGACGCCGTTCCGCGACACGGTCTCGAAAGCGACGAGCGTGCGGCCGGCCCACTGGTCGTCGATCAGGAACGAGACGTCGACGGTGCCGGAGCCGGTGGCCGACGACGTGAAGCTCGCGGTGCCGGTGATGCCCGTCGCGGTCCCGTCGGTCTTGTCGTAGAGCTCTCCGCTCACGGTGTAGGCGGTGTTCGGCACGAGGTTCGTGTACGCGATCGTGTCGACGACGATTCCGCCGAGCGTGGAGACGTTCTTGTCACCGTCGGCCTGGTCCACGAGGGTCGTGCCGATGTCCGAGACGTAGATCGTCTGGGCGGCATCGTCGATGTCCTCATGCGAGGCGACTTGGGCGCCGCCGAGCGTCAGGACCTCGAAGGCGACGAGCGTCTGACCCGCGTGCGCCGCGTCGATCGTGAACTCCACGTCGACCGTGCCGGTGCCCGTCGCGGACGAGGTGAAGGTGGTCGAGCCCGTGATGCCGGTGGCGGTGCCGTCGGCCTGGTCGTACAGCTCGCCGGAGACGGTGTACTGCGTGTTCGGCTGCAGACCGTCGTACGAGATCGTGTCGATCACGGTGCCGCCGGCCTGCGCGACATACTTGTCGCCGTCGAGTTCGTCGACCAGCGAGGTGGCGATGGTCGGGACGACCTCGTCCTCGGCGAAGACGACGGAACCGGACGTGGTCACGGCCTCGGGCTGCTCGTCGGAGTAGACCGCGAAGATCTGGCAGAGCGTGTCGCCTTCGAAGCGGCTGCTCTGGAAGTAGGCGGCGTTCGTCGTGACGGGCGGCAGTCCGCTGACCGAGACCGAGACGGTTCCGGCATCCGCGCGCGTGGCACACAGGCTGATGGTGGCGGGCAGGGTCGCGTCGGCGTCGACGACAAGAGTGTCACCCGCGAGCGTGGCGGGTTCGCCAGCGCACACCGTGAGCGTGCCGCCGGTAATCGTGAGCGTCAGCGGAGTCGTGATCGTCGTGGTCAGCTCGATCTCACCGGTCTCGCCGGGCAGAAGGGTTGCGGACGGGCTCGTCGCCCCGAGCTGTGTGGCGGGGGTCGCGTTGATCTTCGCGAGGATCTGGGCCTGCGTCTCGGCGCTCATGTTGCTCTCACAGAAAACGAGACCGCTCGTCCGGGTCGGGTTGTCGATGCAATGGACGAGATCCTGACGGAGCGAGCGCTGGGCCGGAGAGTCGTTGTTGGCGACCGTGTCCACGGCAACCGTGCCCCCGCTGCCGGTGGGGCCGGCGACGACAGGCAGATCGTTCTGGATGATGAATGCCTGAAGGGCCTTCTGGTCGTCCGTGAGCCGCGGATCAGTCGGGACCTCGGTCACCGGCGGCAGAACGGTTCCCTGTCGCTCGAGCTCGCCGTTCGCGTTGGTCCACGAGCACACCGACGCGCGGTCGAACGTGCAGTAGGTCCACGCGGATACCGGCCCGCCGATCTCATCGACGTAGCGGGTCACACAGATCGGGTTGGCCGCGTACTGGCTGCCGCTGGAGGTCCATCCGCTGCGGCCGCTGTTGTTGTAGAGAATGACGGGGTCGCCGTTGTTGTAGTTCGTCAGGCGCTGTCCGAACACGCTGAGCAGGTTCGTCACAGGGCCGCCGTCGGCATCGACCACCGGATTCCCGGTCGTGTTCTCACACAGCGGCGCATCGAACGGTGCCGTGATGGGCGTCGGCGGCACGTCTGCCGCCGCAGACTGCACAGCGATCGGCACGATCCCCACCGTGACGAGGCTGACGGCCAGCGCGGCGAGAACCGCAGCCCACTTCCGCGCTCGCGATTCTTGACGCAGCGCGCCTCCGGACATCTTCATTTTTCTCCCCTGACTGTCGAAGCGCGGTCTGAACGGCCTCGACGAAAGTCACCCCTGTACGCCGGAAAGGGCATACGAAGGTAGTTTTCGGGATCGACGTATGACAGGGGAACCCTCCCACCCCCGTCAGGGGTCAAACGTATGTCGATCGCATAACGGAACTCAGTCTCGCGTGATATATCGTTCCCGCGCCAGTCCCTGGGGTGATTCGTTACCAACTGCCTGGCCCGCGGACCGCTCGTTGCGTGCGCCGAGAGGCCGCCCCGTGACGGTCTCGACACGTCTGTGACGCTCGATGACGGCACCTGACCCCCGATAGGGGTCATATCCCGGCATCCTGTCGTGCCGATGTACCACTCGCTGTTTGACTCGGTCGCGGTGCATGCCCTCCGCCGTGTCATCGTCTGTCGTCGCTCCCCAGGGCGCGACCGGCACCGCGTCGGAAGAGCTCGTCCCCACGACCTCTTCTGATCGACCAGGTGATCGCGCGGAGCGCGTGCCCGACGAACACTGAGGAGAGGGAAAACATTGAGTAACCGATCGCGCGCAGCATCATCGCTGCGTGAGAAGACGGGGCTGGCCTTCCGCCGCTCCGCCGCCCTGACCGTCGGAGCGACCACGCTCCTCGCCGGCGTGCTGCTGCCCGTCACGGCTGCCAGCGCAGCCGAGGACGTCATCACCGTCACGAACCTGAACCTGAGCGGCGCCGGTTCGTTCCGCGCGGCACTCGAGACGGCGAACGCCTCCACGAACGCCGACGGCGTGCGCGTGGTCTTCGATGCTGCTCTCGCCGGAACCGGTGAGCTCTCGCTCACCGGCGGCGCCGTCAACAGCATGCAGACCACCGACTTCACCGGGCCTGCATCCCAGAACAGCACGCTCGGCGCGCGGTTCCTCATCGACTCGACCGTGCCCGTGTCTGTCGACTTCACGAACCTCGATGGCATCACCGACATCGATGGCTCGTTCGCGGCCGGCATCTACGTCAAGTCCGACAACGTGTCGCTGAGCAACCTCGCCAACCTGCGCGCGGCCGAGTCCGGCATCGCGATCGGCGGCGAGAACGTCACCGTCACCAACGTCGAGCTGAAGGACACGGAGAGCTGGACGCAGGAAGTGGGCGTTCTCCTTCTTGAAGGGGCGACCGACACCACGCTGACCGACGTCTCGGTCTTCAGCCCGTACTGGGGCAGTATCGTGGTCGACAACGGCGCCACGGTGGCCGACACGACGATCACGGGGCTCGAGAGCCGAGGCGTCGAGAACTGGGGCCACGTGATCTTCGAGGATGGCTCGACCATCACGAACTTCTCTGTCGCAGACAGCATCATCGGCAACCCCGCCGAGACGTCGCCGACGCAGGGCTTCTACTTCAACCCCGACGTGACCATCACCGGCCTCAGCGTCACGGACTCGACGATCCAGTCGCCCAACCAGAACGGCGTCTTCTTCCTCGGCGGCGGTCAGACGCTGACGAACACGACCTTCACGGGCAACACCTTCGGTGGCAACGCGGATGCTTACATCTCGCGCACCATCGGCGGCAACACCGCCGACTGGACCGGTCTGACGTTCTCGGACAACACGGTCTCGTACGCGGGCTCCGTCGTCTTCAACGGCACGCTGACCGACGCGGTCTTCGCCGGCAACACCTTCTCGAACGTTCGTGACGGGGCGTGGGCCGCACTCCAGCTGGGTGACGTCACCAAGAACGTCGATGTCACCGGCAACACCTTCGACAACGTATGGGCGCTCGACGGCATCCGCGTTCAGGGATCGAGCGCCGACGACGTCGTGATCGCCGACAACACGCTCGAGAACGTCTACGCGGACGTCTCCCGCTCCGCGATCCGGATCGACGCCGCGGGTGCTGGCAACTTCGTGCGCAACAACACGCTGACCCAGGATCTCACCGACGACACGCTGCCGGCGAACGTCACCAACCACTGGGCGATCTACAACTCCGCGAGCGCCGCGAACGCAGAGTCCGAGATCGGCTGGAGCATCCTGAACAACGCGATCGACGGCTTCGGTACGTTCCCCCTCTCGGAGGCGCCGATCGTGAACAACGCGACGGGCAAGCTCCTCGTCACCGGCAACACCCTCGGTGTGAACACCAAGGGCAGCGCTGACGTCGAGACCGAGGAGGGCGGCTACTGGCTCTTCTGGAACGTGTGGAACTCGGCGAGCAACAACACGGTGCAGACGTTCCGCGCCGAAGAGGTCCGCTACGACGGTGCGAACGCGACGTTCACGGCTGCGCAGCCCGCTCCGCTGATCGGCAACAACGCCGCCGTCGGCCCGGTGACCCTGCACGTCTACTGGACGGCAGCGGACAACGCTGAGGAGTACCTCGGCGAGATCACCGGCGTCACCGCCGGCCAGCGCGTGTCGATCCCCACATCGCACACCGACGGATTCGTCCGCGTGCAGACGGTCGACGCTGGGGGCTACACCTCGCAGTACTCCAGCATCGACGAGGACACGGCGTTCGTTCCGGCGGCTCCGGTCGTGACCGAGGTCGACGAGAACGCGGTCATCGGTACCGGCGTCGTCGGTGGCGTCGTCACCGTGCGTGACGAGGATGACAACGTCATCGGCACCTCCGAGGTCGGCGAGGACGGCACCTGGACCGTCACCGGTCTCGAGTGCGGCACCACCTACACCGTCACCCAGACGCTCGGCGAGGTCGACAGCGAGCCTGTCGAGTTCACGACCGCCGCCTGCGCGACGGATGCGGACGCCGATGCTGACGGCGGCACCGCCGGCAGCAACGCCTCCGCCTCGGCCAACGGCACGAGCAGCGCTTCGGCGACGAGCGCGGCCAACGGCAGCGCGAACGGCTCCGGCACCGGATCGCTCGCGACCACTGGTGGCGAGAACCTGACGGGTCTCGCGGTCGGCTCGATCGCCGTGCTCCTGCTCGGCGCCGCGTTCGCGTTCTTCACGCGTCGCCGCCGCGCCTGACGCGCAGCAAGAGATAGAGAGCGGGCGGGGGTCTTCGGACCTCCGTCCGCTCCTTTTCGTGGATCCGGCCAACGGATGCCGGCGGATGGATCGGGCAGAACTCGAACGGACGCCTGCGGCGACGCGGATGCCTGGCCCGGAGCTGGTCGTCAGCCCGAAAACCAGCCTGAGAGCCACCCGTGACGAACCTGTGAGTTCCCTGACCCCCGAAAGGGGTCAATATGCCGCCATCTCGGCATGTCATCGACCCGACACGTAAAAATGACCGCGGGGAGCTGTCTTCTGGGGTCCATCACTCATCGGAGAAGGCGTGCACGCTGGGGAGCGTGCGCGGGGGAGAAAGTATCGTGAAGAAGACCCTCGCAGGAGCGGCCGCGCTGGCGACAGCCGCCGCTCTCTCGATCGTCGCGGCGCCAGCGGCTCAGGCCGCGGTCGGTGACGGGACCATATCCATCTACGTCATGAACGACGTCAATGCGAACAGCACGCGTGATGCGGCCGACACACCGCTCAACAACGTGACCGTGCGGTTCACCGACTCGGACAACCACACGTTCACGCGGAACACGAACGCCTCCGGGCAGATCGTGCTCGCGGGTGACGCGGCGGGGAACACCCTCGTCGGCGGCCAGTACCGCATCGAGGTGACCAACCCGAACACCGGTACCTACACCGAGGGGCGCGTCCTCGACGGGCACGCCGAGCCCGACTACGCGCCGGCCACCTCGTTCGTCGACGTCTCGAACGGTGCCGACGTCGCCCTCTCCGTCGGCTATCTCGAGGTCGCTACTCTCGGCCCCTCGAACGCCACGATCTTCTCCGCGATCCAGCCCGACAGCATCTGGCCTGACGGAGAGACGAAAGAGATCTACAAGGTTCCCTATCGCCTGAATGAGAACGTCTCCGGCGTCACTGCTCAGGGCACCACGGGGTCCGTGTACGGCATCGGTCTCGACCAGGAGAAGCAGAAGATCTACGCCGGCGCCTACGCGAAGCGCGGGTCCGCATATGGACCGGGAGGTTCGGGAGCGATCTATCGGATCGACGCGTTCACCGGGGCGACCGAGATCTATGCGACTGTGGCTGCCGCAGGCACCACCGAGCACGACATGGAAAGCATCAACGCTGCGGGACACGAGACCCAGGACTACGAGTTCCGCACGGCGGTGGGCCGCGAGTCACTCGGCGACGTCGAGGTCACCGAAGACGGTGCGTTCCTGCTCGCGATCAACATGAGGACCGACTCGGTGGTCGTGTACCCCGTGCAGGATGCGGTGAACCCCGCACCCACGCAGACCGAGCAGGTCGATATCGTCGGCACCTGCGCCGCTGACTGGGCTCCGATGGCGCTCGCCGAGAATGACGGGAAGATCTACATCGGCGCCGTCTGCGGTGCGACCTCGGCGACCAGCGTCATCGAGTACACGCTCTCGGCTGCCGGCATCCTCACGCCGACCGGCGTCACCTGGACCGGTGACCCCACGGTGACCCCCGGGCGTGCAGGTGTGCCTTCGCCGAACCTCGCCGTCTCGGCGACCTGTCGCGACGCCGACTGGCTGCCCTGGAGCGACACCGTCGCTCAGGACTGCATCAACAATGCCGCGTACTCCACGCCGGTGAACCCGGCAGGTCTGGGCCTCGCCGGTCAGTTCACGGTTCCGCAGCCGATGCTCGCCGACATCGCATTCACAGAAACCGGTGGGTTGCTGCTCGCATTCCGCGACCGTGGTGGCGACCAGTACAGCACTCTGCTCTATTACGGCACTCGTGCCAACGGGAACGCCGCATACTCTGCGTATATCGCCACGGGCGACGTCACCGCGGCCTGCATCAACGGGTCGACGCTCGACTTCACCTGCCGCACCGGACAGCCCGCGACATACCCGCGCAACGGCGACTTCGACGACTTCGGCGGCTTCCATAACGAGGCTGCGTTCGGCGGATTCGTCCACGTGCCCGGCACCGACCGCATCGTGGCGAACCAGATGGATGCGACGGGCCTCTGGACCAACGGCCTCCGTGCGTTCAACCCCGCGAACGGCAACCTGGCCGCGAGCAGCACCGGCACCGCCAACGCCTTCGTGACCAGCGACTTCTCGAAGGCCCAGGGCCTCGCCGACATGGAGGCACTCGTTCTCGACGCCACCCAGCAGATCGGTAACCGGATCTGGCTCGACACCGATGAAGACGGCATGCAGGATCCGAACGAGCCGGCCGTCGCGGGCGTCCAGGTGTCGCTGTACGACACCGCGGGCAACCTGATCGCGACGACCGAGACCGACGAGAACGGCGAGTACTGGTTCGACACGAACGACGGCCTGCTGCCGGCCACGAACTATCAGATCCGTCTCGACCGTCCGGCCGACTTCGCGCCCGGCGGCCCGCTCGCCGGCGTCGAGGTCACCTCGACCGCCACTGGCGCCAACCGCGGCATCGACAACAACGGTGCGACGGTCGACGTCGATGGTGTCCCGACTGTGGTGGCGAACATCACCTCGCCTGCGGCATCCCGCAACGATCACTCCATCGACTTCGGCTTCGTGCCGGAGCCGGTCTCGATCGGTGACTACGTCTGGCTCGATCTCGACAACGACGGACAGCAGGATGCCGGTGAGCCGGTCGTCCCGAACGTCACGGTGCGTCTGCTCGACGCCGCCGGCAACGAGGTCGCGACGACCACGACCGATGCGAACGGCTACTACTCGTTCACGGATCTGAGGGCCTCGAGCGACTACACCGTCGTCTTCCCGACCACGGTGACCGTCGACGGTAACGCCTACCGCCTCACGGACCCGACGCGCGGCGACTCGACGACGGACTCGAACCCCGCCGTCGACACGGGCAACGCGCCCGTGCGCACCCCGGCGACTGGTGACAACCTCGGCACCCCCGGTGACGCGGACGACCCCACGATCGATGCCGGATACGTCCCGATCGTCTCGGTCGGCGACTACGTGTGGATCGACGCCGACAAGGACGGCATCCAGGACGAGGACGAGCTCCCCGTTCCGGGTGTGACGGTGACCCTGTACGCGGCTGACGGTGAAACGGTCATCGCGACCACGACCACCGACGAGAACGGCTACTACGTCTTCGCCGACCTGCCCGTCTCGACGGACTTCATCATCGAGTTCCCGACCACGGTCCCCGTGGACGGCATCGACTACCCGTTGACCGACCCGAACCAGGGCGACGACGACGCAGCCGATTCCGACGCGAACGTGATCACCGGACGTGTGGAGATCACGACGCCGGCGACCGGTCAGAACTCGGCGGAGCCGGGCGAGGCTGACGACCCGACGATCGACGCGGGCTACATCCTGCCGCCGGTATCGATCGGCGACTACGTGTGGCTCGACGCCGACCGCGACGGCGTGCAGGACGAGGGCGAGAGCCCGGTCCCGGACGCGACTGTGCGTCTGCTCTCGCCCGACGGCACGACCGTGATCGCCACCACGACCACGGATGAGAACGGCTACTACGCCTTCACCGACCTGGCACCGGGTGTCGACTACATCGTCGAGTTCCCGACGACGGTCACGGTCGACGGCATCCGCTACATCCTCACCACGCCCGTGCAGGGCGATGACACGGCATCCGACTCCAACCCGGCCGTCGACACAGGGCGTGCCCCGGTGACGACGCCGGTCAGCGGAGACAACTCGGGCGAGCCGGGCGAGGCCGACGACCCCACGATCGACGCGGGTTACGTGACCGCTCCGGTCTCGGTCGGCGACTACGTGTGGATCGACGCCGACAAGGACGGCATCCAGGACGAGGACGAGCTCCCCGTTCCGGGTGTGACGGTGACCCTGTACGCGGCTGACGGTGAAACGGTCATCGCGACCACGACCACCGACGAGAACGGCTACTACGTCTTCGCCGACCTGCCCGTCTCGACGGACTTCATCATCGAGTTCCCGACCACGGTCACGATCAACGGAACGGACTATCCGCTCACTGACCCGAACCAGGGCGACGACGACGCGGCCGACTCCGACGCGAACCCGACCACGGGACGCGTGTCGATCACCACGCCGCCGACGGGCGACAACTCGACCGAGCCGGGCGAGGCCGACGACCCGACGATCGACGCGGGCTACATCCTGCCGCCGGTATCGATCGGCGACTACGTCTGGCTCGACGCCGACCGCGATGGCGTGCAGGACGAGGGCGAGCAGCCGGTCACCGGCATCACCGTCACCCTGCTCGACGCCGAGGGCACGGAGATCGCGACCACGACGACCGACGAGAACGGGTTCTACTCGTTCACGGATCTCGACCCGAACACCGACTACAGCGTCGTCTTCCCGACCGTTGTGACGGTCGACGGAGTGCGCTATCAGCTCACCCCGCCGAACCAGAGCGACTCCTCGGCGGTCGACTCCAACCCGGAGGTCGACACCGGTATCGCTCCGGTCACGACTCCGCTGAACGGTGAGAACTCGGGCGAGCCCGGTCAGGCCGACGACCCGACGATCGACGCGGGATATCAGGTGATCCTCGTCTCGATCGGCGACTACGTCTGGCTCGACCAGGATCACGACGGCATCCAGGACGAGGACGAGGTCCCCGTCTCGGGCGTCACGGTGACTCTGTATGCGGCGGATGGTGAGACGGTCATCGCGACCACGACCACCGACGAGAACGGCTACTACGTCTTCACCGACCTGCCCAACTCGACGGACTTCATCGTGGAGTTCCCGACGCAGGTCACGATCGACGGCGAGGAGTACCGCCTCACCACCCCCGGTGTCGGAGACGACTCCGGCTCGGACTCGAACCCCGATGTGACGACGGGGCGCACCCCGGTCACCACGCCGGTCGACGGCTCGAACTCGGCGGAGCCGGGCGAGGCCGATGACCCCACGATCGACGCGGGCTACAGCGAGATCCTGGTCTCGGTGGGTGACTACGTGTGGATCGATGCGGACCGTGATGGTGTGCAGGATCCTGACGAGAAGCCGATCTCGGGTGTCGAGGTCAAGCTGTACGACGCCGATGGTGTGTTGGTCGGTACGACGACGACGGATGACACCGGCTTCTACGTGTTCACGGATCTGAAGCCGTCGACGGAGTACACGATCGAGTTCCCGACGAAGGTCGTCATCAACGGGGTCGAGTTCCCGCTGACGATCACGGGTGCGGGTACCGACGCCACCGGTTCGGATGCCGACCAGACGACGGGTCGTGTGACGTTCACGACGCCGGCGACCGGGAACAACTCGGCTCTGCCGGGCGAGGTCGACCTGCCGACGATCGACGCGGGCTTCGTGCCGCCGGTGCCGCCGGTTCCGCCGGTGGTCGAGCCGCCGCTCGCGGTGACGGGTGGTGCGGTGCCGTGGGCGCTCGGTGGGGGAGCGCTGCTGCTGCTCCTCGCCGGTGCGGCGCTCGTGCTGATCCGCCGTCGCCGTGCGGCGACGGTCGGAGCCGACGAGACGATCGACTGACGTTCCGGACACACACGGAGGCCGTCGCGGGGATCCCCGCGACGGCCTCCGTCATCTCGGCATGCTGACATACCACATAGGTGGGGTGTCGCCACAAACCTCCCGGAAAGTGACCTCTGTCGGGGGTCGGCAGTGCGTAACATTCACACCCCTTCGGCACGCCTCGCCAAGATCGAACGGGGATCGTCTTCTGGGGCATCGCACAACAACAGATGCGTGGGCGCTGGGGAGCGCGCACGGGGAGAAGGAACGTGAAGAAGACACTCGCAGGGGTGGGAGTGCTGGCGACAGCTGCCGCCCTCTCGATCGTCGCAGCGCCGGCGGCTCACGCCGCGGCGGGCGACGGGACCATAACCATCAACGTCTTGAGCGACGTCAACGCGAACAGCACACGCGATGTCGCGGACAGCCCGCTGGAGAACGTGACCGTCCGGTTCACGGACGCGGCTGACAACACGTTCACGCGGACGACGAACACCGACGGGCAGATCGTGCTCGCGGGTGCCGACGCGGACAACACCCTCGTGGGCGGCAAGTACCGCATCGAGGTCACGAACCCGAACGCCGGGCTCTACACCGAAGGTCGTGTGCTGGACGCACGCTCCGGTACGGACTACTCGCCCGCGACGTCGTTCGTCGACGTGAGCAACGGCGCCGCCACCGAACTCTCGGTCGCCTACGTCCAGGTGAACACGCTCGGTCCCGACAACGCCACGGTCTACTCGGCCATCCAGCCCGATGACATCTGGCCGGGCACGGAGACCACCGAGGTCTACTCGATCCGCTACGACCTGTCTCCGGGAACCGTCACCGACATCACCTCGCGGGGCTCGATCGGCTCCGTCTACGGCATCGGCCTCGACACCGAGAACCGTGAGATCTTCGCGGGCGCATACGCCAAGCGTGGCTCGGGCTACGGCCCCGCCGGCCCCGGTGGCCTCTATCGGGTGAACGTCGACACCGGCGCGTTCGAGGTCTACGCGACCGTTGCGGACGCCGGTACGACCGAGCACTCGACGACCATGGGCGTCCTGAACGACCCCCTGCAGGACTTCGACTTCCGCACCGCCGTCGGCCGTGAGGGTCTCGGCGACGTCGAGGTCAACGACGCCAACACGTTCGTGACCGCCGTCAACATGCACACGGATTCCCTCGTGGTCTACCCGGTTCAGGCCACGGCTCCCGCGACGCCCATTCAGACCCTCCCTGTCACCCCGATCGATGGCTGCGCCGCCGACTGGGCGCCGTCGGCGCTCGAAGAGGACGGCGACCTGCTCTACGTCGGCGCCGTCTGCGGTGCGACCCTCGACACCTACGTCATCACCTACGAGCGCGCTGCGGACGGCACGCTGTCGCCGACCGGTGAAGTGTTCCACACCAACGTCGACACCATGGCCGACCGTGACGGCAAGACGAACACGGTGTTCACGATGTCGGCCGCCTGCTCGCAGGTGGACTGGCGTCCGTGGGTGGACGACGTGACCCAGGAGTGCATCGACGCATCGAGCTACACCACGCCGGTCGACCAGGGCAACGTCGGCAACCAGTGGTCGTTCCCGCAGCCGATCCTCGCCGACATCGCCAAGCTCGAGAGCGGCGAGTTCATCCTCAGCTTCCGCGACCGCAGCTCCGACCAGTACGGATCGCCGCTCTACCTCGGAGAGAAGACGAACGGCGATGGCTCCTACGGCAGCTACATCGCCAGCGGTGACATCGTCTCGACCGTGGCCTCCGGCACCGAGCTCCTCCTCGACGAGCCCTACGAGTTCAGCACCTTCGGCGGATTCCACAACGAGGGCGCATCGTCGGGCATCGTGCACGTCCCCGGCACGGACTGGGTCCTCACCAACCAGATGGACGCGACCGGAGCGATCCTCACGAACGGTGTCCGCCTCCTCAACCTCGACAACGGAACTGCTCGCGACAACGCGACCATCACCGACGACTTCGGCAAGAACCAGGGACTCGCTGACATGGAGGCGCTCGTTCTCGAAGCGATCCAGCAGATCGGCAACCGGATCTGGTTCGACACCGATGGTGACGGCATCCAGGATCCCGACGAGCCCGTCGTCGCGGGCGTGCAGGTGTCGCTCTACGACGAGGAAGGCAACGTCGTCGCGACGACCGAGACCGACGAGAACGGCGAGTACTGGTTCGACACGAACGACGGCCTGCTGCCCGAGACGGACTACCAGATCCGTCTCGACCGTCCGGCCGACTTCGAGACCGGTGGTCCGCTGTTCGGCGCCGAGGTGACCTCGACCGCCACGGGCACCAACCGCGGCATCGACAACAACGGTGAGCTCACCGACATCGGCGGCAGCCAGGTCGTCGTCGCCGACGTGACGACGCCCGAGCAGGGCCGTAACGATCACTCGATCGACTTCGGCTTCGTTCCCGAGCTGGTCTCGATCGGCGATTACGTGTGGATCGACCGCGACAACGACGGTCAGCAGGATGAGGGCGAGCCGCCGGTCCCCGGCATCGAGGTTCAGCTGCTCGACGCCGACGGCAACGTGGTCGCCACGACGACGACCGACGAGAACGGCTTCTACGCCTTCACCGATCTCAGCCCGTCGACCGACTACACCGTGGTCTTCCCGCCCCGGGTGACGGTGGATGGCAAGACCTACCGTCTGACCGACCCGACGCGCGGCGACAGCTCGAGCGACTCGAACGCGGATGTCGAGACGGGTCACGCTCCCGTCACGACGCCCGCGAGCGGTGACAACTCGGGCGAGCCCGGCGAGGCCGACGACCCCACGATCGACGCCGGATACGTGCCGATCGTGTCGATCGGCGACTACGTGTGGATCGACGCCGACAAGGACGGCATCCAGGACGAGGACGAGCTCCCCGTCTCGGGTGTGACGGTGACCCTGTATGCGGCGGATGGTGAGACGGTCATCGCGACCACGACCACCGACGAGAACGGGTACTACGTCTTCACCGACCTGCCGGGTGACACCGACTTCATCGTCGAGTTCCCGACCACGGTCACGGTCGACGGCACGGACTACCGCCTCACCACGCCGAACCAGGGCGATGATGAGGCGGCCGACTCCGACGCCGACCCCACGACGGGGCGCGTGCCCGTCACGACGCCGGTCGACGGCTCGAACTCGGCGGAGCCGGGCGAAGCCGATGATCCGACGATCGATGCGGGCTACAACGAGATCCTCGTCTCGGTGGGCGACTACGTGTGGATCGATGCGGACCGTGACGGTGTGCAGGACCCCGACGAGAAGCCCATCTCGGGTGTCGAGGTCAAACTGTACGACGCTGACGGTGTGCTGGTAGCGACGACCACCACGGACGACAACGGCTTCTACGTGTTCACGGATCTGAAGCCGTCGACGGAGTACACGATCGAGTTCCCGACGAAGGTCGTCATCAACGGGGTCGAGTTCCCGTTGACGACGTCGAACTCGGGTTCGGACGATGGTCTGGATTCGGATGCCGACCAGAAGACCGGTCGTGTGACGTTCACGACGCCGGCGACCGGGAACAACTCGGCTCTGCCTGGCGAGGTCGACCTGCCGACGATCGACGCGGGCTTCGTGCCGCCGGTGCCGCCGGTTCCGCCGGTGGTCGTGCCGCCGCTCGCGGTGACGGGTGGTGCGGTGCCGTGGGCGCTGGGTGGCGGAGCGCTCCTGCTGCTCCTCGCCGGTGCGGCGCTCGTGCTGATCCGCCGTCGCCGTGCGGCGACGGTCGGAGCCGACGAGACGATCGACTGACGTTCCGAACACACACGGAGGCCGTCGCGGGAATCCCCGCGACGGCCTCCGTCGTTCGTGGGAACCTGTGTCAGGCGGTCGCGGCGCTGAGGGCGATGCGGATCATGTCGCCGAAGGTCTGCTCACGCTCCTGCGCGGTGGTCTCCTCTCCCGTGACGATGTGGTCGGAGACCGTGCAGATGCTCAGGGCGCGGCGGCCGTGGAAGGCGGCGAGAGTGTAGAGGCCCGCGGTCTCCATCTCGACCCCGAGCACGCCGTGTTGCACGAACGGCTTCGTGAGCTCAGGACGCGTGCTGTAGAACTGGTCGCTCGAGAACAGCAGCCCGACGTGCACGGCGGCATCGAGGTTCTCGGCCTCGCTCGCCTCGACCGCGGCGCGCAGCAGGCCGAAGTCGGCGACCGGAGCGTAGTCGAGGCCGTGGAACCGCACGCGGTTGATCCCGGAATCGGTGCACGCGCCCTGCGCGATGATGATGTCGCGCACCTTCAGCCTCTCGGTGAGCGCCCCGCACGATCCGACGCGCACGATGGTCTGCACGTCGTAGGACTCGAACAGCTCGGTCGCGTAGATCGCCATCGACGGCTGGCCCATCCCCGAGCCCTGCACCGAGACGCGGTGGTCCTGCCAGGTGCCCGTGTACCCGAGCATCCCGCGGGTCTCGCTGTAGAGCTCGGCGTCATCGAGGAAGTTCTCGGCGATCCATCTCGCCCGTAGCGGATCTCCGGGGAACAGCACGATGGGGGCGATCTGACCGGGCTCTGCGGCGATGTGGGTGCTCATGCGCCCAGCGTACGTTCCGGCGCTGTAGGACCGAGGGGTGGGCTCTCTCAGGGATCGGGCGGTCTCAGGACTGCCGGCGCACCATCTCCGCGATCCACAGCGGGGCGAAGGGAGATGTGCACCCGGGCGAGGTCGGGTAGTCGGCGAGCACCTGCAGCCGCTCGCCGATCGCGACTGCCCGATCGCGCAGCGACGGATGCCGGATGCCGATGTTCGCGAGCGTCTCGTTCATCGCCCACTGCTCTCGCGACGGAGCATCCGCCAATTCGCGTTCGATCCGGTCGAGCAGGCCGTCGAGGTCGATCCCGTCCGGCGTCTTCATCACGCGCACGGTCGTCAGCGACCACCCGGCGGCCCGAGCGTCGGCCTCCGCATCGTCGATCCAGCCCCGTCGCAGCTCCTCAGCGAGCGGCGATTTCTTCGCGATGTAATTGACGAGCCAGTCGTGCGCCTTGGAGCTGCGGGTGCTGCGCACCATCCCGTCGATCTCGTCGGTCGATAGCTCCCGCGGCTTCGCGATCAACAGCGCGAGCAGCTGGCCGGCGACATCGTCCGTCGCCCAGAGCTCGCGGGCGAGATCGGTGTTCATGCCGACATGCTTGGCGACAGCGCGCAGCTTCGACAGGTTCACGCCGTGCGCATCGCCGTGGCGCTCGTTCACCGCACGCGCCTTCGGGTCCTCGAGCGCGGCGAGCTCGGCCAGGGCGTCAGCGGCGGCGGGAGTCATGCGGCCAGCGTACGCGAGCCTCAGCGCCAGTCGAGTCTGGTGTGAACGAAAGCTGCGGATGCCGGGCAGGTATCGTCGTCGACCCGTGAGATCGGCTCGTGATGCAGCAGGAGGCTCGCGCCGCCGAGGCGTCTCTGCAGCGTGGAGTATGCCGCATTCATGAGCGGTCCGCTGTCGTTCGTGCGCTCTCCCGCGCGCAGCATCGACGGGTGCGCCGAGATCACGAGTTCGGTTCCGGCATCCGTCGCTCGCGCGCAGGCGATCGCGAGCGTCAACGCCACCCTCGGCCAGAACGCGGGGATCATGTTCAACGGGAAGTCGCCGTAGTCGAACGACGGAAGCGCCCAGCGCGACGCGGGCCGACCGATCGTGAGCGCCTGCGCCACCCACGGCGGCGCCGCAGCGGCGAGCCGGGGCTGCACCGTCGCCGTGTCCGGCGCGAATCGCGCTCCACGCAGTGCGGAGACCGCATGGTCCACGGCGACGGTCGGATCTGCCCGGACGAGGAGCCGGGCGCCGCGGATCCCGCGACGATCGGTTCCTGGACCGATGCGTGTGCGGCGCCCTCTGCCCCAGTACACCTCAGATACTCCGCGCCCGGGAGAGGGCGTCAGCGGCGGCGGGAGTCATGCGGCCAGCGTACGCGAGCCCGGACGCCGTGACGTCGGCGTAAAACATGCACGCCGCACAACAAGACGTGAGACGCTGATATATGGGGAGGGCCCGCGCTCGCGCGGGGAAAGGAACGACAGATGAACAGGTTCTTCCAGCGGAGCGTCGGGCTGGCGGTGATCGTCGTCGTCCTTCTTGCCGCGGGACTGCTGGTGTGGGGCATCATCGTCACGGATCCGCCCACCCTGTGGCATCCGATGCATCTGACGCTCGCCGGCATCTGGCAGGTCATGTACAGTTCCGAGCTGCCGAACCTCGGCATCATGGCTGTCGCCCTCGCTCTGGCGCTGCTGATGGTGCTGTTCGTGGTGATCAGCGAGCGCGTGGTCGCGGGGCGCTACCGCCGCGCCGGCACCGAGGTCACCACGCTCACGCTCGCCCCGAAGACCGTGATGGAGCGCACGCGCGGCGTCTTCGCCGGCGACGTCACGGTGACCGTGCTCATCCCCGCGCACAATGAAGAGGCTTCGCTGCCGGCGACCCTCGCATCGCTGATGGAGCAGAGCACTCCACCGAACCGCATCGTCGTGGTGGCGGACAATTGCACCGATCGCACGGTGCAGGTCGCCAGGGAGCACCACGTCGACGTCTTCGAGAGCGTCGACAACACGCACAAGAAGGGCGGCGCGCTGAACCAGGCGCTGCAGGACCTGCTGCCCACCCTCGGCGACAACGACACCGTGATGGTGATGGATGCCGACAGCCAGATCGGCGACGACTTCCTTCGCGTCGCGATCCAGCGCTTCACCGACGATCGTGCCCTCATGGCCGTCGGCGGACTCTTCCAGGGCGAGGATGGCCAAGGTCTGCTCGGTCAGTTCCAGCGCAATGAATACATCCGCTATCAGCGCGAGATCGGCCGTCGCCGCGGACGTGTGTTCGTGCTCACCGGCACGGCATCCGTCTTCCGCGCCTCGGCGCTGCGCGCCGTCGCCGAGGCCCGCGGCAGCCAGATCCCCGGACGCAAGGGCGATGTCTACGACACCTTCGCGCTCACCGAGGACAACGAACTCACGATCGCGCTGAAGTCCCTCGGCGCGCTCACGATCTCGCCTGCGGAATGCACGGTCGTCACCGAGCTGATGCCCAACTGGCGGATGCTGTGGGCGCAGCGACTGCGCTGGCAGCGCGGAGCGCTCGAGAACCTCGGCGAGTACGGTCTCACGCCGCAGACGCTGCGGTACTGGGCACAGCAGATCTCGCTCGGCTACGGCGTGCTCGCCCTGTTCTCGTACTTCGCGCTGATCCTGCTCATGCTGCTCGCGATGGACACGTGGATCTGGTTCCCGTTCTGGCTGGGCATCGGCGTGCTGTTCGCGCTCGAGCGCATGATCACGGCCTGGCGCGGCGGGTGGAAGGCGAGGCTGGTCGCGGTGCTCATCTTCCCGGAGCTCGTCTACGACTGCTTCCTCAACCTCGCGTTCCTCAAGGGCGTGTTCGAGATCGCCTTCGGGCGGCGCGCGACGTGGAAGCACGTCGAGCACGGAGGCACCAGAACGGATGCCGCGACGGAGGTGTCGTCATGATCCCCACCGGCATCCTGCTGCCGCAGGAATGGCTGCAGACCGACTGGTTCAGCGTGCTGGCGGCGTTCGTCGCCGTGAACACCCTCATCTACGTCGTGCTCGGTCTCATCAAGATCGTCCCGATGATCCGCTGGCGTCGGACCTACCGCGGTGCGAGCAGGCGGTCGGAGACCCGGAGCATCCACCCGGACGCTCCGCTGTAGGCCGGGCGGCGAATCAGAGCCCGGGGGCGTCGATCCCGATGGTGCGGTGCAGCTCGGCGAGCATCCCGGCGACCTGGTCCGCCGGAGTCGGCATGCCCAGGTGGAAGCCCTGGGCGTAGTCGGCGCCGAGGGCGCGGGCGCGCTCGACCTGTTCGGCATCCGACACACCCTCGACCAGCACCTTCGCTCCTGCGTCGCGGGCGGCGGTGAGCAGGCTGTCGAGCCGGGTGCGTGCGTCGGCATCGTCGGCGATCTGCCAGAACAGCGAACGATCGATCTTCACCACGTCGGGGCGGAGGCTTGCGATGCGGCCCTCGTCTGCACACACGGCACCGGCATCGTCGACGAGCACCGTGCCGCCGAGATCGGTGACGGTCGCGCGCACGGCAGTGAGGTCTGCGGTGGTGGCCCCTTCATAGATCTCCACGCCCCACCCGCGGGTGATCCCGCTGACGAGGGAGGCGAGCTCCGGGCGCAGCACCGTCGCCCCTGAGGCGTTGACGGTGACCGAGGTGCCCTCGGGCAATGCGTCCATGGCGGCGATCGCCTGTTCGATGAGGAGCAGCTCCAGTTCTCCACGGATGCCGAGGGTCTCAGCTCGCTGCAGATGCGAGGGAGGCGAGCCGCCGTCGTCGAACCGGGCGAGCGCCTCGAATCCGGTCACGCTCCAGGCATCGAGATCGACGATCGTCTGGAAGACGATGCGCGCGCGGGGGAAGTCGGCGAGGAGGTCGGACGCCGCGCGAGGAGGAGTGGTCACGGTTCACCTTATACCGGTGTACTTCTTGAGCAGTGCATAGGAAAAGCGCGCTATCCTGGGGGCCTGGGAACGCGCACCTGGGGAGGATGCATGGTCGTTCAGGGGATACGTGCGTCTGACGCCGAAGACCTGCGTTGGTTGAGAATCGGGTGGCTCCGCTCCATCAGGGAGCGGACGTCGACGTTCTCCGTCGTCACCGCCACACTGATCGCATACTTCGGTGTACTCGGGGTCTTCGAGCTCTTCGAAGACGACATCACGATCTTCGAGAGAGGGCTCTCGGCCGCGACGCTCGTCGTCTGCGTCGGTCTGTTCCTGCTCGTCGCGCTCGGCGGAGTCGAGCTGCCGCGGTGGATGGGGTTCGTCCTCGTCAGCCTGCACGGTGCCGTCTCGGTGTACTACTTGGGCTTCTCCGACGAACGGCAGAATGCGATCGCCGTGTTCCAGGAGCTGCCGATCATGGCGATGTACTTCGCCTGGTTCTACGGCGCGAGGCTCGCACGCTCGGTCATGCTCGCGGTCATCGTCGCCGTGCTCGGCGCCGCGGTGATCGGTCCTTTCACCGGCCCGGGAGGACTCCTGGGCCCGGCCAACATCTTCGGCGCGGGGATCTTCACCTGGATGTGCCTCGAAGCGGGCATCTTCATGCGGCATCGGATGCTGCTCGAGTCGCACTCGGATGAGCTCACCGGCGCGCTGAACCGTCGCGGGTTCGAAGCGAAGGTCGGCATGGAGATCCGCCGCGCGCTGCGCCACGGGCGTCCCCTCAGCGTGGTGCTGCTCGACCTCGACAACTTCAAGGACGTCAACGACGAGGCGGGCCACGCCGCCGGCGACTACGTGCTGAAATCGGTCACCGGTCAGTGGATGTCGATGTCGCGCTCGAGCGACATCGTCGGTCGCCTCGGCGGCGACGAGTTCGCGATGCTGCTGCCCGAGACCGACGCCGACGATGCGACGACCCTCATGCGACGCCTGCGTCAGTACGCGAACCACCCCTGGTCGTGGGGTGTCGCGCAACTCCGCCAGGGCGACACGGTCGAGAGCCTGCTGAACCGCGCCGATCTCGCGATGTACGACGACAAACGGGGCTGAGCTCCGCGGGCTGCCGGTCGTTGTGCGGCCTCCTCCGGCTGCTGCCTGCCGAAAACAGGTCAACCGCACCAGGATCTGACGAAATCCCGAAGTCCGTCCTGATCTCGCGCGGTTGACCTGTTTCGCGCACGGGCGGAGAGCTGGAGAACCTCGGGGATCTCCGGAGACAGCCCGAGACCTTCGGAGATCTGAAGATCTCATGCTTCCGGGCCGAGCGAGGACACCGGACCTGCAATCAGTCCTCGTCCACGAGTTCCCCGCGGATTCGGCGGAGGTCCTCCATCAGGGATCCGACGAGGATCCAGTGCTCCGATGCGGGCGGACGGATGACGAGGGGCGAGGTCAGAGCGGGGATCGCTGAGGTGAGCGCGTCGGGCTCGGGCGCGACATCCGCGATCTGCACCGCCAGACGCACATCGTGACCCGCACGACGAAGCTGATCCGCGATCGCCGCGACGGCGGGCTCCTCGCCGATCGTGTCGTCGTAATGGTCGAAGTAGGCGCGCGTCATTCCGATGGTCTGCGTGACGATGGGGGTCAGCCGCTCGAGCAGGACGCGCATCTCGGCCAGTTCCTCGCGGTGCGTGGAGCGTCGAGGGTTCAGCGTCAACGACTCCTCGCCGGCGGCGATCGACGCCTCGGCGACGTCGCGCATCGGCCGCAGCAGGCGTACTTCGACCATGAGCTCCTGCAGGCGCGCCGGCGACTGCGGCTCGGGGAGCGCCGCGGCGAGCCGGTCGAGACTGGCGGCCAGCTCGCTGCCGAGCATCCCGAGGTCTCGCCGCGCCGGCGCGACGAGCACCGGCGGCACGATCAGAGCGTTCACCACGATCCCGATCACGACGCCGATCAGCGTCTCGAAGATCCGCGCGATCGCGTAGTCGGGGGTCGAGCCGAGGGCCAGCACGAGCATGGCGGAGATCGCGACCTGATTGCCGGTGCCAGGGCTCGCCCGCAGCGCCCAGGCGACCAGCATCGCCACGACGATCGCGAGCAGCACGATCCAGCTCGGTGAGCCGAGCAGCAGGCCGAGCGACACGGCGATCACGACGCCCACGATCACGCCGATGCTGCGCTCGAGCGCCTTCGACAGCGACTGGTTCACGCTCGGCTGCACCACCAGCAGCGCGGCGATCGCGGCGAACACGGGCAGCTGGCCCGGCACGATCCATCCGGCGAGCAGCCAGGCCGCGATCGTCGCCGCGGCCGACTTCACGACCTGCAGCAGCGGCGAACGCTGGGGGGCGCGGATCGCGGCGGGGATGCGCATGCCTCCACGGTACTCGCGCGTCGGCATCCGCCCTTCCGCGTGCCGGCATCCGGGCGACGCGATGGTCGGTGACGGCGCCGCGGATGTCAACCCCGTCGCGCGATGAGCGCGAGTCGGCGTGAATGGTCGGCACGTGACCGACAGACGAGTGAGGAGCATCACATGGTGCAGATCATCGAGACCATCGACGTCGACGTCCCCGTGAACGTCGCCTACAACCAGTGGACGCAGTTCGAGAGCTTTCCGCACTTCCTCGACGAGGTGGAGTCGATCTCGCAGATCGACGACACGCACACGCACTGGATCGTCAACGTCGCCGGGGCGACGCGCGAGTTCGACGCGGTGATCACCGAGCAGCATCCCGACGAGCGCGTCGCCTGGAACAGCATCGGCGGTGAGACCGAGCACGCCGGCGTCGTGACCTTCCACAAGCTCAGCGAGGGCACGACGAGGGTGAGTGTGCAGCTCGACTGGGAGCCGGAGGGTCTTCTCGAGAAGGTGGGTTCGCTCGTGGGTGCCGGCTCGCACGCCGTGAAGAAGGACTTGCAGAACTTCAAGGAGTTCATCGAGTCGCGCGGTGCCGAGACCGGCGCCTGGCGCGGCGACGTCGACGCCTGACCGCGAGACCGACAGAGGAGCCCGCCGTGCAGGATGCCGCACGGCGGGCTCCTCTTCGTCTGAGGTGGGGCAGGACTCCTCTGAGGCGCGGCGGCTGTCGAAGATAGGGAGGATGACTGATGTGGCGGGTGCGCCTCAGAGACGAGCGTAGGAGGTGCCGAAGAAGGAGAACCCCATGCTCGAGTACCTGCCCGTCGCCATCACACCGTTCACCGAGGACGAACTCGCGCGCCGCGTCGCGCGCCGCCGCCTCATCGCCGATCACGCGGATCAGATCGTTGCGCGGCGAACGGGCGTCGTGCGACGGATGCTGATGATCGTGGTTCGACGCGCCGACGGGCGGTCCCGCCACCGGGCGGCCGCGGCCGCCCGGTGAGCCTCGTCGTCCTGCAAGCCGGGATGCAAGCCGAGATGCAGGCGGGTGCGCACGCCTCTGTCGGTGGCGAGTGGCACGATGTGAACATGGCTCCGCCCGCTCCCAGTGCTCCGATGGTCGGCCGTGAGGCTGCCCTCGCACGGGCGCAGGCTCTGTTCGCGCGGACGAGCGAGGGGGTGCCCTCGGCCCTGCTGATCGAGGGCGAGGCGGGCATCGGCAAGTCGCGACTCCTCCGCGAGTTCACCGACAGCATCGCGGGCCGCGCGGACGTCCACGTCGGCTGGTGCCTCGACGTCGGCGCTGCCCGCTCGCCGTACGGCCCGCTGACCGGCATCCTCCGCTCCCTCGTGCGCCTGCTGGGGGCGGATGCCGTTCGCGAGGGCCTGGGATCGGGTGCGGATGCCCTCGCGATGCTCGTGCCCGAACTGGCCGCCGAAACCGACAGCGGCACCAGTCCCGAACGCCTGCGCGATGCCATCGCGACCATCATCGAGTGCGCGGCCGCCGAGGCGCCCCAGGTGCTCGTCGTCGAAGACCTGCACTGGGCCGACGACTCCACGCTCGCGATGCTCTCGTTCCTGCTGCGTACCCTCGCCCATGGGCGGGTCATGTTCGTGCTCACCTGCCGCTCGGACGACGTCCGACGCGGAGATCCGGTGAGCCGCTTCATCGGCGAGGCCGCCCGCGCACGGCTGATCGAACGCGAGGCCCTGACGCGGCTCGAGGTCCGGGAGGTCCGTGAGATCGCCGAGCAGATCCTCGGGCATCCGCTGAGCGAGGGCGCGCTCGCGCGCATGAACGCCCGTGCGGAGGGCATCCCCTTCTTCGTCGAGGAGATCGCCGGATGCTCGGCGGGGCCGTTGCCCGAGGGGCTTCGCGACCTCCTCCTCGCCCGCTTCGACCGTCTGGAGGAGCGGACGCGGCGGGTCGTGCAGGTCGCGTCCGGCGCGGAGCGCCCGCTTCCGCATCCGCTGCTCGCGCGGCTCGTGGAGCTTCCGGACGACGAACTCGATGATGCGGTGCGCGGGGCCGTGGACAGCGGCATCCTCGTGGTCGTCGACGACGAGTACCGCTTCCGGCATGCGCTGTTGCGCGAAGCCGTGCACGACGATCTGCTGCCGGGGGAGCGCTCCCGACTGCACCGCAGATACGCCGAGGCCCTCGCCGAGCACGCCGACGCCGACGATCAGGCGGCTCTCGCACATCATTGGAGTCTCGCGCAGGACGACCGTCGGGCGCTGAGCGCTGCGGTGAGCGCGATGCGGCGGGCGAAGTCGCAGTTCGCGTTCGCGAGCGCGGCGCGCCTCGGCGAGCTCGCCCTCGAACTGTGGCCGCGCGTGGACGACGCCGAGCAGGCCGCAGGGCTCGCCAGACTCGAGCTGCTGCTCGTGCTCGGGTCGATCCTCCGCAACGCCGGCGACGCCGAGCGTGCGTTGGCTGTCGTCGACCTCGCACTCTCCGAGCTCGACCCCGACGCGGATGATCCGCGCATGCACGCTCGACTGCTGCGCGACAAGGCCGCGTACACCAACGGTCTTGCGCGGCCCGGTGCGATCCCGCTGCTCCACCAGGCGCTCGAGATCCTCGAGAACCAGGTCGACGACGACCGCCTTCGGGCCACGGTGCTCAACAACCTCGCGAGCCGCTACCTGATCGTCGGCGCCCTTGAGCGCGCCCACACGTTCGCCGTCGAGGCCGGTGAGTTCGCGGCGCGTGCGGCCTCCGATCAAGAGGCGTCGATCGCTGCGAACATGCGCGGAGACGCGCGTGCACATCTCGGTCACATCGACGAGGCCATCAGCGAATATCGCGTCGCCCTGTCGCTCGCCGACGCGTCATCGGCGGAACTGCGGTACCGGGTGAACTACTCGGATCTGCTGACGCTGCTCGGCCGCTACCGCGAGGCGATCGAGGTCGCGGAAGAAGGGCTTGCGCGAGCGCGCGCCTTCGGCGTCGAGCGCACCTCGGGATCGATGCTCGCGCAGAACATCGCCGTGCCGCTGCTCGAACTGGGCGAGATCGAGCGGGTGGAGCGGATGCTGCCCCGCGAACTCGCGCAGGACACGCTGCCGATCTTCCGGTTGTACACGATCATGACCCGGGTGCAGGCGCTCGCGTGGCGAGGCCGCCATGAGCAGGCAGCCGACGTGCTCGAGGAATGGCTGCCGGCCTTCCGCGAGGCCGGGGAGGTCGAGCGGCAGCTCTGGTACGACAGCGTGATCATGCAGGTGGCGGTGGCCGAGAGCCGTGGCGATCTCGAGGCGGCGCTGGACGTCATTCTGCGGATGCTCGACGATGACGGGGCGCGCCTGCTGCATCAGCGGCGCCTGCTCCTGGAAGCCGGATGGCTCATCGCCGAGCTCAGGTCCCGACGCGTGGACGTCACTGACGCCGTCGCACGGGTGCGCGAGGGATGGGACACTCAGCCCGAGAGCCTGCGCGGGGGCGATTGGCGGCTCCTGCTCGAAGCGCTGTTGGCCCCTGACCCCGCCGCGCTGGCGCGGGCGGTCGAACTCGCCGACGGTGAGGACATGCCCGTGGTCTTCCGGGTCGTGACGAGGCTCGAACAGGCCCGACTGCATGTCGGCACGGGTGACCGGGCGGCGGCCTCGGCTCTGTTGACGAAGGCGGCCGGCATCGCGGACCGCCTCGGGCACGTTCGGCTGATCGACTCCGTCTCGTCGTTCGCCCACGAGGCCGGCCTGGATCCGGAACAGGACGATCGGGACCCCCTCACTGCCCGCGAACGGCAGGTGCTCGAGCTGATCAAAGAGGGACTCAGCAACAGACAGATCGC
Organism: Microbacterium sp. ZW T5_45; assembly: GCF_044987415.1. NCBI lineage: Bacteria > Bacillati > Actinomycetota > Actinomycetes > Micrococcales > Microbacteriaceae > Microbacterium > Microbacterium sp. ZW T5_45. The sequence continues at coordinate 37,409 of NZ_JBJDRJ010000022.1, forward strand.
GGAGCGCCTCTTCATCAGTGCGAAGACGGTGAGCGTCCACGTGTCGGCCGTGCTGCGCAAGCTCGAGGTGAGCACACGCACCGAGGCGGCGCTGGCTGCGCGCTGAAGGACGGCGGGGGTCACGTCGACGGGCGCGCACGGCGCCTCCGGGTAATATTCCGAGAGTGAAGAGAGCCGTCCCCGCCCTGATCGTGACCCTGCTGGCGGTGGCATCCCTCGTCGCCTGTTCGCCGTCGGCATCCGACACGAAACCCGAGACGCAGGACGTCGTGCGCGTGCCCGCCGACGCCTCGCTGACGGATGCCGGCGCGCTGGTCGCCGACGGCGGCATCATCCTGATCTCCTCCGGCACCTACACGGAGAGTCTGGACGTGCGCGCCGACGACGTGACCGTGCGCGGCGAGGACCGCAACGGGGTGATCCTCGACGGCGAGCTGACACGAAGCAACGGCGTCGTCGCGACCGGCGAGCGCATCACGGTCGAGAACCTCACGGTGCGCAACTTCTTGCAGAACGGCGTGCTCATCACCGGCGTGACCGACGAGAACGGCGCGGGTGTCGCTCGCGGCCCCGACGGCTACCTGCCCGACCAGAGCCCGCCGCCCGTTCCCGGCTACCTCGTGCAGAGCGTCACCGCGAACAACAACGGCCTGTACGGCATCTACGCCTTCAACCGCACCGACGGCGTGATCCAGGACAACATCGCCAGCGGTGGCTCGGACTCGGGCATCTACGTCGGCCAGTGCGAGGAGTGCAACGCACTCGTCCAGAACAACGTGATCACCATGAACGCCGCCGGCCTCGAGCTCGCCAACGCCTCGGCCGTCACCGTCACGGGCAACCGCATCGTCGACAACCGCATCGGCATCAGCGTGCTCAGCAACTACCTCGAGGCGCACGGCCCGACGGCGGGCGTGCAGATCGTCGGCAACGTCATCTCCGACAACAACGCGGTCGAGACGCCCGAGCAGGCGGGCGGCGCGTTCGGCGTCGGTATCGGTCTGGGCGGAACGGTGGATGCCGTCGTCCGCGCGAACCTCATCACCGGGAACAGCTCCGTCGGCGTGTGGGTCACCTCATCCGAGGACTTCGCGCCGACCGGCACATCGGTCTCGGGCGACGCCTTCAGCGGGAACGCCCTCGACATCGCCTTCGCTCCGAGTGCGACGGCACCCGGGGCCGACAACTGCTTCGACATCGACTCGACCGTGACGGTCGAGCCGGCGGGTCTCAGCGGATGCGCGACCACAGGCGGCACGTTCGTGCAGCCCTCCGCTCCGGCCGGGATCATGTTCTCGAAGGTCGCCTTCCCCGCCGAGCGCCCCGGACTCGACAGCATGGACGACAAGCCCCGTACGCTTCCGGCCACGGTCGAGATGCCCGATCTGTCCACCGTCGAGATCCCTGCGGCCGACATGCTCGCCGACCCGATCTCGTGAGGCGCCTGATCGCGGCGGTCGCCGCACTCGCGGCATCCGTCGTCCTCCTCACCGGCTGCCAATCCGGGCTCTCGGAGACCGGTGAACCGCTCACGATCGAGCAGTCCGAACTTCTCGCGCAGACGCGCTTCCAGGTCGCGAGTCAGGGCGAGGTCGCTCTCGAGATCAGCGTGCTGCCCGCCGACGACATCCAACATCTCGCCTTCGACGTCACGCTCGATCCCGAAGGCGCGGCCGCCTGGGGCACGATGTCGCGCGGACCCGAGGACCTGGCCGTCGACGAGACCGTGGCCTTCACCCCCGAGGTCTTCGCCGCGCTCTCGAACGGGCAGTGGCAGGCGGTGTCCTTCGCCGAGGGGCCGAGTGCCGCGCTCGCCGTGGTGTTCTCGCTCGGCGCCGATCGTCCAGAGAACGCGCAGCTGCTGCGGCAGTCCGATGCGACGTACCTCGGCACCGTCGACGTCGATGGCGAGCAGCAGCAGGTGTTCCGACTGCCCAGCGTCGACGGCGAGGGCGGGGCGTCGACGCGCATGTGGCTCGACGAGGACGGCCGGTTGAAGCGACTCGACGCGGGCGACGACGACCAGTTGGTCGTGCTGCTGACGGATGCCGAGCCGCAGGAGCGTCCGGACGGGCTCGACTCGCTGTTCGGGACGGATTCCGATGGCTGAGGAATCCTCGGGCACTCCGGAACGGGGTTCCGGCACGACGCGACGCGGATTCTTCCTCGCGGCCGGGACGGCAGCCGGCGCGGCCGCTGTCGCCGGGGCGAGCGGCTGGTTGTTGCGCGGGGTGTCAGGCGAGGGTGATGCGGCTGCTGCGCCCGCGCCGACGGCATCCGCGTCTCCGCTGCCGACCGCTGATCATCGTGCCGGGGTCACTTACCCCGCGGTCCCGCAACGGCACCTGATGCTGCGCGTCGTCGACGTCGCTGGAGTCGACTCCGCCGATCTGCCCGCGCTGGTGGCCTCGGCCGTCGATGCTCTGGGCGAGGTCCCCGCGGATGCCGGCGAGGTCACCGTCACTGTCGGGTATGCCCCGGAGCACGCGCTGGCGCTGTGGCCGGAGCGGGCTGCGGCGGCATCTGCTCTGCCCGCGTTCGCTCGCGACGACCCTGCGATGATCACAGGCGGTGATCTCGCGGTGCAGGTGTGCGCAGAGACGGCATCGGGCGCGCGCGACGCGTCGGAAGCCGTGATCGCCGCGCTCGGTGGACGGGTGCTGTGGGAGCAGGCGGGCTACCGCGATGCTCCGACGCCGCACGGCACGGCGCGCACGTCGACCGGCTTCATCGACGGCATCATCAATCCGCGCACTCCCGAGCTGCTCGCCGCAGGTGTGTGGGCGGATGCCGAGAACCACGACACCCATCTCGTCGTGCGGCGCATGTACATCGACGCCGCGTTCACCACTCGTCCTGTGGCGGAGCAGGAGCAGGCGATCGGCCGCTCCCGTGCCACCGGAGCCCCGCTGTCGGGCGGTGGACCCGACGACGAGGTCGATCTCTTCTCGAAGACCGCCGACGGGCGGCTGCTCACCCCCGCATCCGCGCACGCGCGGCGCGCGCATCCGACCAACATCGGCCGGGCGCTCATGCTGCGCCGCAGCTACAGTTTCGATCCGCCGAGCGGGGCGGGGCTCGTGTTCATCGCCTACGTCGCAGACCCGCAGACCTTCGTGCTCACCCAGCGTCGCCTCGACGAGATGGACGATCTGCTCGCGAACACGTCGACCGACGCATCGGGCTGCTTCTTCGTGCCGGGGTCCTGAGCCGCAGCATCCTCGGCGACGGACGGGAGATCAGCAGGGGCGCCGTCCAGATTCGCGTGCTACGCTGACGAAACGCATTGATGGACGTTCTGTCGGTGCGTGGACCGCGCAAGCGGTCCTTTTCAACAGAAAGTAGAAAACACATGGCCACTGGCACTGTGAAATGGTTCAACGCAGAAAAGGGCTTCGGCTTCATCGCTCCCGATGACGGCTCGGACGACCTCTTCGCCCACTACTCGGCTATCGCCGGCTCCGGTTTCAAGGAGCTCCGCGAGAACCAGAAGGTCGAATTCGACGCTGAGCGTGGCCCCAAGGGCATGCAGGCTGCGAACATCACCGCTCTCTGAGCGCTGCAGACTTCGGAACCGGTCGGATCCTTCGGGATCCGGCCGGTTTTGCGTTGCCGGGCGGTTCGCACATCGAAACGGCGGCGGCGGACGCACGCTCAAGATGAGGGTGACCTAACTTTCTGTTACATTAGGCCAGGCTTACCAAAGCCCTGGCGCCTCTCGCGCCGTGCCCCGACACCCCCACCCGAAAGGGAACGCCTGTGCGCACCTCTCGTCTTCTGGCCCTCGGCGCTTCTGTCGCCGTCGCCCTGAGCCTCACCGCCTGCTCCACCGCGAGCACCTCCGACACCTCCGATTCGGCGGCCGGCGGCAACCCGGCATCCGACGACGCCTTCCCCGTCACGATCGAGCATGTGTACGGCGAGACGACCATCACCGAGAAGCCCGAGCGCGTCGCCACGATCGCGTGGGCGAACCACGAGGTCCCCCTGGCCCTCGGCATCGTCCCGGTCGGTATGAGCAAGGCCACCTGGGGCGACGATGACGACAACGGCATCCTGCCCTGGGTCGAGGAGAAGATCGACGAGCTCGGCGGCGAAGAGCCCGTGCTCTTCGACGACGGCGACAGCATCGATTACGAGGCGATCGCCGACACGAACCCCGATGTGATCCTCGCGGCATACTCCGGACTGACCGAGGAGCAGTACGACACCCTCTCGAAGATCGCTCCCGTCGTCGCCTATCCCGAGCTCGCCTGGGGCACCACGGTCGACGACATGATCGAGCTCAACTCGAAGGCCCTGGGCCTCGAGGACGAGGGCGAGGCCCTCATCGAGGAGCTGAAGACCGAGTCAGAGGCTGCTCTCGAGGAGAACAGCGTGCTGAAGGACAAGAAGGTCCTCTTCGCGTACGTCGACCCGACCGACCTCAGCCAGATCGGCTACTACACCGCGATCGACACGCGCCCCGGCTTCCTGCACGACAACCTGGGACTGCCGCTCCCGTCGATCGTCGAGGAGAACGCCGACACCGACCAGTTCTACTTGAGCGAGAGCGCCGAGGCCGCGGACAAGTTCGCCGACGTCGACCTGTTCGTCACCTACGGCGACGAGGACTTCATCGCGACGCTGCAGGCAGACCCGCTGCTGTCGAAGATCCCGGCGATCGCCGAAGGGCGCATCGCGATCCTTCCGGATGCCACCCCCATCGCGGCATCCGCGAACCCGTCGCCGCTGTCGATCCCGTGGGGTCTCAGCGACTACCTCGCGATCCTCGCAGCGCCCCTCGCGGGCAAGTGATCCCTCGCTGAACCACTCGTGACCGCCGTCACCGCGCCCATGCCGGACGTCGCCGCTCTGCGGCGTCCGGCATGGGCGCGCACCCTCTGGCTGCTCGCCGGCCTGGGCGTTCTGGTCGTCCTCTGCATCCTGTCGATCTGCTTCGGCGTGCGCGCCGTGACCTTCGACGACATCGCCGCCGCGCTCTCGGGCCACGACGACACGATCGCGCAGGCGGCGATCATCAAGAGACTGCCGCGCACCGTGCTCGCTCTGCTCGTCGGGGCGGCGCTCGCGCTCGCCGGAGCGACCATGCAGGCCGTGACGCGAAATCCCATCGCCGATCCCGGCATCCTCGGCGTCACCAACGGGGCCTCGCTGGCCGTGGTGGTCGGACTCGCGGTCGGCGGACTCACCGACGCCTACAGCCAGATGGGCCTCGCGATCGTCGGCGCCGCGGCGGCGGCCGTCTTCGTCTACACGGTCGGCTCGCTCGGTCGCGGTGGTGCGACCCCGCTCAAGCTCGCCCTCGCCGGAGCCGCGACCTCCGCCGCCTTCGCCTCGCTGATCAGCGCGATCATGCTGCCGCGCGTCGACCTGCTGCAGGCTTACCAGTCCTGGCAGATCGGCGGGGTCGGCGGCGCGGAATGGCCGCGCATCGCGATCACCGCTCCCGTGCTCGCTCTCGGCGCGCTCATCTGCCTGGCCAGCGCTCGCGGTATGAACTCCCTCGCGCTCGGCGACGACATGGCGAAGGGCCTCGGCGAGAACGTCTTCCGCACGCGGCTGTTCTCGGCCCTCGGCGCGGTGATCCTCGCGGGAGCGGCGACCGCGATCGCCGGTCCGATCGGGTTCGTCGGCCTCGTCATCCCGCACATGTGCCGGATGCTCATCGGCACGGACCATCGCTGGTTGCTGCCCTTCTCCGCTCTGGCCGGCGCCGCACTGCTGCTTGCGAGCGACATCGTGGGGCGCGTGATCACCCCGTCCGCGGAGGAGATCCAGGTCGGCATCATCACCGCGATCATCGGTGCCCCGTTCTTCATCTGGATCGTCCGTCGGCAGAAGGTGCGTGAGCTGTGAGCATCCTGACCCGCCCCGAGACCGCGCAGGGCCGCGTGTCCACCGTCATCGCCGGGCGCCGCGCGCGTCACCGTCGCCACGCGATCGCGACGGTCGTGCTCGGCATCCTGCTGTTCGCGCTCTTCCTCACTGCGCTCATGATCGGCAACACGTTCTATCCGCTGGACGAAGTGCTGCAGGTGATGCTCGGGCACACGGTGCCGGGCGCATCGTTCACAGTGGGCGAGCTGCGCCTGCCGCGCGCCGTTCTCGCGGTGCTCTCGGGTCTCGCCTTCGGCATCGCCGGCGTCTGCTTCCAGACGCTGCTGCGGAACCCGCTCGCCTCGCCCGACATCATCGGCATCTCGAACGGCGCCGGCGCCGCAGCCGTGGTCGGCATCGTCGTGCTCTCGCTCAACGGCCCCGTCGTGTCGCTGCTGGCGCTCGCCGGCGCGGTGATCACTGCGGGCGCGATCTACCTGCTGTCGATCAAGAACGGCTTCGCCGGCTCCCGGCTGATCCTCATCGGCATCGGCATAGCCGCGATGCTGCAGAGCGTGATCTCCTACATCCTGTCGCGGGCCGCGAGCTGGGACATCCAGACCGCGATGCAGTGGCTTACCGGCAGCCTGAACAACGCCTCATGGGAACGCGTGCTTCCCCTGGCGATCGCCGCCCTCGTCATCGTGCCGCTGCTGCTCTCGCAGGGCCGAGCGCTCGGGGCCATGCAGCTCGGCGACGACTCGGCCATGGGGCTCGGCATCCGGGTCACGGCCACGCGTCTGCTGTTCATCCTCGGCGCGGTCGCGCTGCTCGCGTTCGCGACCGCGGCGACCGGTCCGATCGCGTTCGTGGCTTTCATGGCGGGACCCATCGCCGCACGGCTCACCGGTCCCGGCGCGAACCTGCTGCTGCCGAGCGGGTTCGTCGGCGCCGTGCTCGTGCTCGGCGGCGATCTGCTCGGCCAGTTCGCGTTCGGCGACCGGTACCCGGTCGGCGTGATCACCGGCGTGCTCGGCGCGCCGTATCTCATCTATCTGCTCATCCGCACCAACCGCTCCGGAGGCTCGCTGTGACCGAAGCGCACACCCTGTCGGCCGAGTCCGTGACCCTCGGGTACGGCGACCGCACGATCATCGACGGGCTCGACCTGAGACTCGCGCCCGGAAAGATCACCACGATCGTCGGAGCGAACGGATGCGGCAAATCGACGCTGCTGCGCTCGTTCGCGCGACTCCTTGCGCCGGACGCCGGGCGGATCGTGCTCGATGGGAAGTCGGTGCACGCGCGGCCGACCAAGGAGGTCGCCCGGGTGCTGGGGCTGCTGCCGCAGTCTCCGATCGCGCCCGAGGGAATCGCGGTCGCCGATCTCGTCGGGCGTGGTCGGCATCCGCATCAGAGGATGCTGTCGCGCTGGACCGCGCACGACTACGAGGTCGTCGCCGACGCGCTCGAGGCCACGGGCACCTCGGACCTCGCCGATCGCAGCGTCGATGAGCTGTCGGGTGGACAGCGCCAGCGCGTGTGGATCGCGATGGCGCTGGCGCAGGAGACCGACATCCTGCTGCTCGACGAGCCGACGACGTTCCTCGACGTGGCCCACCAGGTCGAGGTGCTCGATCTGCTCACCGATCTCAGCGTGTCTCGCGGCACGACGATCGTCATGGTGCTGCACGATCTCAACCTCGCCGCCCGCTACGCCGATGAACTCGTCGCGATGAAGGACGGACGGGTGCACGACGTCGGTGCGCCGAACGACATCGTCACCTCGGAGTTGGTGGAGGCCGTGTTCGGTCTCGCCAACCACGTCACCATCGACCCGGTGTCGGGGACGCCGCTGGTCACCCCGATCGGAAGGCATCATGTCCGCTGAGACCACGACCCGCCCGTACGCTCTTGTCCTCACCGAGGTGATCGCCGTCGAACGGGTGTCGGAGAGCTTCGTCAGGGTGAGGTTCGGAGGTGCGGACCTCGACTCGTTCGGCACGCCGGGCGACGTCTTCGACGCCAGGATCAAGATCATCTTCCCGCCGTCGCCCTACGCCGTGCCGCCGATCGATCGGGATGCCGACGACTGGTGGGGCTCATACCTCGCCGTGCCCGAGGAGGAGCGCGGATCGATGCGCACCTACTCGGTGCGCGAGTTGCGGGTGTCTCCCGAGGGGACGGAGCTGGTGGTCGACTTCGTGCTGCACCTGCAGCCGGGGCTCACTGGTCCCGCGTCTCTCTGGGCGAGCACGGCCGAGGTCGGACAGCCGGTGTTCATCGTCGGTCCGCGGCGCGGTGTGCCGGCGGAGCTGCACGGTGGCGCGGAGTTCCGCCCGGGTGCCGCGCGGTCGGTGCTGCTCGCGGGCGACGAGACCGCGGCTCCTGCGATCGCCCGGATCCTCGAGGACGCTCCCCGCGATCTGCGCGGTTCGGCGTTCATCGAGGTGCCCACGGCATCCGACATCCTGCCGATCGACGCGCCCGCCGGGGTCGAGGTCACGTGGCTGCCGCGTGCGGCCGACGCGCTGCACGGAGCTGCGCTGCTGCCTGCGGTGCTGTCGTATCTGGGCGATGCGCATGCGGCGGTCGAGGTCCGTGACATCGAGGGCGAAGACCTGCTGTGGGAGACGCCGGTGTACTCGGGGCTCGGTGAGACGGTGGCTCCGGTGGCGGATGCCGTCGCTGATCGGTACTTCTGGATCGCGGGGGAGAGCGGTGTTGTGACGACGCTGCGCCGGCACCTGGTGAAGGATCTCGGCATCGACCGTTCGCAGGTCGCGTTCATGGGGTACTGGCGCCGCGGGGTGGCGATGCGGGGCTGAGCTCGGGCTCGAACGTGCGGGTTCGATCACGTTCTGCCGCCCTGTTCTCGCGCCGGCTGGGTCGCCCACCCGGTGAGCGCGCCGGCCGGTCGGCGGGCGGATGCCGTACCGGCGAGCGGATGCCGTCCTGCCGAGCGGCCCCGCCGTATCGCCTACTTCGCGAGGAAGCCCTTCAGCGCGGCGTTGACCTCATCGGCGTGGGTCCAGAGCAGGCCGTGCGGGGCGCCCTCGACCTCGACGTACTCGGCATCCGGCACCGCCTGGCGGAAACGGCGGGCCGTCGCGTCGATCGGGAGGATGTTGTCCTTCGTGCCGTGCAGGATCAGGGTGGGCTTGCCGGACTCCCGAACCGCGTCGACGTCGCTGCGGAAGTCCTCGATCCACGTCGGGACGACCGCATATGCCGCGACCGGGGCGCTGGTGACCGAGAGGTTCCAGTTCGCGTCGACGACCTGCTGGCTGATGCGGGTGCCGAGGTTCTCGTCGAGGTTGTAGAAGTTCTTGTAGAACTCGGTGAACCAGGAGTAGCGGTCGCCCTTGGCTGCCGCTTCGATGCCGTCGAAGACCTCCTGCGGAACGCCGTCGGGGTTGTCGTCGCGCTGCACGAGGAAGGGCTCGAGCGAGGCGAGGAAGGCGAGCTTCGCGACGCGCTCGTGACCGTAGCGGCCGACGTAGCGGGCGAGCTCTCCGGTGCCCATCGAGAAGCCGACGAGCACGACGTCGCGCAGATCGAGCGTCTCGAGCACGGTGTTCAGGTCGGCGGCGAAGGTGTCGTAGTCGTACCCGGTGCCGACCTTCGAGGACTGGCCGAAGCCGCGGCGGTCGTAGGTGATGACGCGGTAGCCCTGGGCGAGCAGCTCGCGGGTCTGGCGCTCCCAGCTGTGGCCGTTGAGCGGATAGCCGTGGATCAGCACGACCGGCTGACCGGAACCCTGGTCTTCGTAGTAGAGCTCGATCGGGGTGGTGTTCTCGGTGCCGACGGTGATGTAACCCATGATCCTCATCCTTTCGATTCGGTGAGAACGATCGTTCTCGCCTGATGAATCTCACAGTAGAGAACGTTCGTTCTCGTGTCAAGTAGACTTCTGGACATGACCGAAGACGAGGCTCGCGAACGCATCCTCTCCGCCGCGGAGGAGCTCTATTACCGCAAGGGTTACGCGGCCGTCGGCATGGACGAGCTGCGAGCGCAGGCCGGCGTGTCGCTGCGCCGGCTCTACAACCTCTTCCCGGCGAAGACCGACATCGTCGCCGCGGTGCTCGCCCGCAAGCATGCCGAGTGGGAGAGCGGGCTGACGTCGGCGGTGACGGATGCTGGAGATGACGCGCGCACCCGCCTGCTCGCGGTCTACGGCTACCTCGAGGCCTGGTTCTGCACCGACGACTTCCGCGGATGCGCGTTCATCAACGCATTCGGAGAGCTCGGCGGCACGAATCCCGAAGTCGCCGAGATCGTGCGCTCGCACAAGGCGTCGTTCCAGGAGTACATGGCCGGGCTCGTCGCGGGAGCCGGTGCGTCGCCGCTGCTCGCCGCGCAGCTCTCGATCCTCGCCGAGGGGGCGCAGAGCACGGCGGCGATCTCGGCGGATCCGCGGGTCGCCGCGCAGGCCCGACAGGCGGCGGAGGTGCTGATCGACGCGGCGGTGGCGGCCCGCTGAGCGAGGGGCCGTGCGCCGGATTCGGAGAACCGCACGTTGTTCGGATGCGTGAATCGCTCGAGGACCTCCATCACCCGCCGGCTCATATCCCCGTACAGCTCATAATTCGACGAGACAGCCGCGAGGTTAAGGCGCTGCGCGTGCGGGCGCAGCTCAAACCATGGCTTGCCGAGATCCAGACCGAGGGCCTTCGCCTCCTTGGATGCAGCGACGACCATCCCGTCGTTATTGCTTAGAGCGACGAGGGGCCGGCCCTCCAGCGACGGATCAAAGACCCGCTCGAACGAGGCATAGGCCGAGTTGACGTCGACGTGCGCAAGCACGCTCGATCACCGCAGGTGATGGATGCAGTACGTCGCGACGCCCCACACCTGCAGATCGCTGAGCTCCGGCACGACGATGTCCGGATGCTCCGCGTTCTCGGACCGCAGCATGGCGCCTGCCGGTGTCAGCTCCAGACGCTTCACGGTCAGCTCGCCGTCGAGAACCGCCACGATGACATCGCCGCTCTGCGGATGCTTGGACCGATCGACCAGGAGCTCATCACCGTCGCTGATGCCGGCGCCCGTCATCGAGTGACCAGATGCCCGAACGATGAACGTCGCGGCCTGGTCGTCAATGAGCATGTCCGTGAGCGAAATCGGACCGTCGTAGTAGTCCTGCGCAGGAGAGGGGAAACCACATGCGATGGAGACAGGGGCTAGAACAAGCGTCGATACGGCATCCGTATCGACGCTGCGAGGCAAGGTCGCGAGCATGAAGCCTCCAACGCCAGAACTTAAGAACGATACTCAAGTATGCGCGTACGATGCGACATTCGTATATTTTGCTGATTACGGTTGCGCGTCCTCTCAGCGGCTAAGCCGAGAGCGCTGCATCATCTCCGTCACTGAGGAGACGTTACCGATGAACGCGATGTCATCCGGTGAGCACTCCCAAGTGATCACGTACTCCTCATCGCGGCCGTTCACTGAGAACGTGACGAGACGCGGAACGAAGGGCGTTCCGTCAGTGCCGTGCTGTGTTGGGTTTGCGCTGATCGCATTGAGCTCACGCTCTGCTGCCTGGTACAGCGTCGGGTCGGATTCCCGCCAACGGCGCAGTCGGTCCTTCGTCTCGTCGCTGTACCTAAGAGTCATGGGTCAAGTATACCAGCCCAGTTTGGGCAGATTGGTTTGCTGACCTAACCCTAGTTTGGCACTTAACCGAAATGGGCGTAACCTATTAGGTGACCGAGGAGGATTCCCATGACGATGATCGAAATTGACGTTGACGATCGCGGGCGTGCGTCGTTGAAGAGTGCCGGAGTGGCGCCTGGTCGCTACCGCGTCTCACGGACCGCCGACGTATTCAAGCTCGAGCCGGTGCGGAGCTTCACTACAGCTGAGCTGCTCGCGCTCAGCGATCCTGCCGTGATCGCTGCTCATCGCGCCATACGTGAGACTCCGGAGCAGTTCACGCCAGCCGACGATCTGCCTTGAACTTCCAGTGCTGACATGCAATGAGGGCCCCGGTTACCGGGGCCCTCATTGCATGTCGGGCGTAGTGCTTCTACCTCGAGGTATGCAGCTTCGGGGCTCTCGTACGTCAAGAGGCCCTCTTCCCGGGAAGAGGGCCTCTTGGTCCTGCGCCTTGGTGCTTGCGCGGGAGCCCCACCGAAAGAGGATGGCTGCTCCTGGCGCTCACGTGCGGCTTGTAGGTGCCGCCCGAGGTGGTATCCACGCTATCCGAAAATTCGAGAAAATGGGGAGCATGTTTGATTTTGCTTAACTCATTACCCTACGCTTGCGTAACCCACTAATGAATTCCTCGTAGTTCAATGCTACTCCTTCGATTCAAAACGTCAAACGAGCACCTAGGGAGTCATCATGTCCATGGCGCAGCGGCGGGCACTCGACACGGCAAGGCGCCTGCAGTCCCAACGACATGGGCTGGGCAGCCCACTTCGAGACTCCTTCTTTGCGGCTACGAATCAAGGCAAGACCTCCTATCCGATGGCCGAGCTTCTGAGCTCACGTAGTGGAGCGTCGGGGGGAGGGCGGGGAGGGAAGACGCGCATCTTGCTCTACCTGAGCCTGCTGTGGGTAGCTGCTGGCGGCGATCATGCGTCACACCGTCCTGCTGCATTCTGGGCGGCACTCCTAGACCTAAACGACCCTGACGGGGCTGGCGCTCGCGCTATCCGTAGTAACTGGCAGGAGCTCGAGCACCGTGGGTTCGTAAAGATCACGCCTGGAGATACCTCCGGGGACGTGCCCACGATCGGCGCACTCCGCGAGGACAGATCTCGTAGGGCTTACACGATTCCCACTGGCAAGGGGGGCGACACCTACCGTCGTATCCCTGAAGCTGCTTGGCAGACGCTCTTTCACTCAGCGGACCTCACTGGCCCTGGCCTTGTGATGTACCTGATCTCGCTACGCACGTTCGGGCAAGCCCGTGGAGGCGACATCACGTTTCCTCGGAACTACGTCACAACCACATACGGCATCAGCGACTCCACTCGGAAGGCGGGCCTTCGCAACCTCGTAGATATCGGCGTCCTGACTTTCGAGGGCGTGAGTAGGGAGACGGGTGGCACCAACGCCCGCATGCGAGGTCGGAACATCTACTCTCTGCACCATCTTTACGTGCCAGCCGCCTCGTTCCCGACGCCGTGAGGACTTCTGACCGTTCCGTTAGATCCCGATTAAAAGATCCGAGTGTCAGTGAACGACCGCAGGGTGAAGTCTGCGGCGAAGAGAACGGCTGGAATCAGGAAGTAGAGCGCATCGAAGCGAAGAGCGAGCGATGAACGGACGCTCTTCTGTCCCGGTGCAAAGACAGACTCCCCTCGACTAGCAAGACGGAGCTGCGCGGCGAAGCCGAAGGACCCGGTCGTGATCACGATGAGCTCGAGAACGCGGATGAAGCCTTCAACGGCGCCTTCGCTGTCGAATACTCCGATTGCGACGCCCACGCCCCAGATGACGAACGCGACGATGAGGCCTGCGAGGGTGCGTGTCGTGACGTCCTTCCAGAAGCTTTCCTCCCGAACCCACTTCGCCGGGCCTCGGAGCGAGGAGGATGCGGCATCCTCGGCCGGCCTGATGTCGGCCTCGTCGACGGGACGCTCGTCAGGCAACGGCGGATCCGTCTTGCTCCTGCCGCCGCAATTTCCGCTGCTCCCAGGCGGCGAGGAGGAGGTGTCCGATCGTGGCCCCGATGGCGGCGGCCGCCCCGTCTATCGAGTCCTGTCGTGCCTGTGATTCAGCGGCGCGGATCACACCGAGTACCCGAGCGTTCTCCTGCCGGCGCCCAATCGCCTCTCCTGCACGCAGGCCGGCGCCGTAGATCTTCTGCTGATAGGTCATGGTGCCTCCCCATATCTGTGGAACCAGATCGTACCGCGCGGGCGTCGGCTGGTGACCGATAACGATCGTTTTTGGGCGGCGAGAGAGAGCAGCGCTTGATCCTCTCGACACGCCGCGATCTCTTCACCCGAAACCCGCACCCGAAACCAAACCCGCCCGAAATTGGCACTAGAGCGTTTTCGGGTGATTTGGTAGAATGGAAGGTGATCGGGAGAGGGGGCCATCATGGCCGCAGACTTCAATATCGAGGCACGTTGGCCTGAGCTGTTCGCCGGCCTCGACGAACGCACGCGGGAGATCGTTGTCGATTCCTTCGCCTCGAGCTGGCATGAGGGATGGGTCCCGAACCGCGACGACGTCGCAAACCTGACGGATCTCGTTCGGGGCGCGATCGACGAAGCCGAATACGATCGGCGGTCAGCGGTTCGGCGTAACGATCAGACCGCCGTTAGCTGATGTCCTCGCAGTTCCCCACATGGGACTCGTACCTGTGGGAACCGGGCGGGAACGTCCTGCGCAACCTGTTCTGGGAGCGCGATCGCTTCGCGCTCTCTCAGCGCGAGTATGCGGAGACCGCCAAGCAGCAGACCTTCATCGAGCTCGGATTGACGCAGATCCCGAGAACCGACGATGCCGACCACCTCCGGTCAATTCACAAGGCACTGTTCCACAACGTCTACGAGTGGGCGGGGGAGTACCGCACGGTGGGCATCAGCAAGCCGCCCACACATTTCGCCGCACCCGCTGACATCTCGCAGTACCTTGAGATAGCTCAGGGCCTCATCGCCGGCGCTGACTGGCCGTCGATGGATCGCGAGCAGTTCGCTCACACCACCGCTGAGGTCTTCGCTTACGTGAACCTGGCGCACCCGTTTCGAGAAGGCAACGGTCGAACGTCCAAGCTCTTCATGCAGCATGTCGCCGAGAAGAGTCCGTTCCAGATTCGATACGCACCAGAGATCTCTGGTGTGACGGCTCAGATCTGGAACCAGGCATCGATGATGTCTGCGCCTGACCTCGGCGGGTGGAAGCCGCATCCGGAGAGCCTGGTCCCGATCTTCCGGGCTCTCGCTGTTGAACGAAACCCGCAACAACGGATCGAGCGCAACCAGACCCAGGGTGAGCGACCGGCAGAGGGCCGCTCTCGGGACGCGACACGGCAGCGGCTGAGCGATCGAATCAAAGCCGAGAGCGGGCGCGACGTGCCTCGGAACCGACGCGATCCGAGAGGCCGGCCTCCGGAGAGAGGACAGGGACGATGAGCAACATGATTGGCTACGCCCGCGTGTCGACGAGGGAGCAGAACCCGGCCGCGCAGGAAGCGGAGCTGCGGGCTGCAGGGGCGGTGCGCGTGTTCGTGGACCATGGTGAGTCCAGCCGTGTGGCGGAGCGTCCGGAGTGGGTGGCGTGCCTCGACTACCTTCGCTCCGGCGACACTCTGGTCGTGCGGCGTCTCGACCGCATCGCCGGCAGTGAAGTCATGGCCATTCAGACGATCAGCGAGCTCCACGATCGTGGCATCAACATCAAGAGCCTCACGGAACCCGACATCGACACCACGACCCCGATGGGGCGTGCCCTATTCGGGATCGTCGCGGTGTTCGCGCAACTGCGCGTCGACACGATCCGAGAGAACACGAAGCGCGGGCTTGACCATGCTCGAGCGCAGGGGCGCGTCGGCGGCCGCCCGTCTGTGATGACACCGGAGCGCACGGCGCAGGCGCTCAAGATGCGCGCGCAGGGCCTCAGTATCCAGCGCATCGCCGATGTCCTCGGCGTTGGCAGCTCATCCGTCTCCCGGGCTCTGGACCGGGCCGCGCCGGCCCTGGTCGACCAATCTACGAATGGAGGTGCGTGATGACGCACAACGATGACCAGACCTTCGACCCGATGATCTACGACGCCATGCGCGAGCTCGAGACCCGTATCGGCGGGACCTACATCGCCTGGGCGCGAGAGGCTGCGACGCCGGCGGAAGCCGCGCACTGGAAGAACGAGATGTACAAGCTCAGCGACGAGGTGAGGGCCGTCGATTCTCGGAGCCGGTCGGCGATCAACGCGAAGCGGGAGCAACTGAGCGTGCTCCTCGCCTCCCTCCCGGTTCACGCGCCGGCGCTCAGCGCGTGACCGACAGGCTCAGCCAGGAGCAGCTTCAGCAGATCTTTCAGGTCGACGTCCGGGAGTACCTCGACCACCTGCGCAATCGGACCCCTCGAGATCCGGCGCAGCCGCCCCGCTTTGTGTCCGTCGGGGGACAACCAGGTGCCGGGAAGGGACGCGTCCTCGAGGACATCCACAATGCGCTGCCGGGGTCCGGCATCGTCAACGGCGACGAGCTGCGCCGATTCCATCCGGAGTACCTGCGCTTGATGCGCGAGGAACCGTTGCGCATGCCCGAGGTCACCGGCCCGGCATCCGGTCCGTGGGTGGGTATGGCGAACGAGCACCTGCGACGCCAGCAGGCGAGTGCGGTCGTCGAGACGACGCTGCGCGACGCCCCGATGCTGCAGGCAGAGTTCGCGGCGTTCAAGGGCGCCGGCTACGTCACTGAGCTGCGGGTGGTCGCCGTCCCCTTGGAGGTCTCCCGCGCGGCGACCGTGTCGCGCTATCTCGAGCAGGTCACCAACTATGGTGCTGGCCGATGGACGCCCGGCGCCGCTCACGACCTCGCGGCCGCGAACGTCACTGACACCGTTCGGACGCTCGTCAGCTCAGGACTCGTCGACCGTGTCGTGGTGCAGGATCGCGACGATCACGTGTTCCACGATGCCATCGTGTCGAGCGGCGGAATCACGCAGGGAGACGCTGCAGCGGCAGCGGTCGAGAACGCCCGCAACGTTGCTGCGATGACTCCGGAGCAGGCGCGGGCCTGGGTCGCGAACACCTCCGCTGTTCTCAGCGAGCGAGTCCGTCTGGGACAGAACGATCCTGATCTCGCACAGGTGGCGAAGCGACTCGCGACGACGGATGGAGCCGCGGTTGTCGGCCAGGCGTATCCGCGGGATCCCGTCGCGCAGCGGGAGGCTCTGAGCAGTCTGCAGCGCGCAGCGAGGCTCAGTCTGAGTGACCGCATCGAGAGCCGCACAACGGCTCTCAGAGACGCGCGAGCACCGAAGCCCGGTGACGTCCTTGGACGCGGGGACCATGGGCGAGGTTCAAGCCGCTAGAAGAGATCGCGGACGCGAAATCTTGGGCCGTCTCTGCGAGGGGAGACAGCGGACGATGCTGAGGTGTCGTGCACGTCCGCCTGAGTTGAGTTCCACTCGACGAGTCCGTGCATGGGCCGCGGATGCCGGGCGGAAGGGGACGGGCTCGCAGGACGCCGCGGCCTGTGTGCGGACGGATGCCCGGGGTCCCGCTGTCCACCTGTGGGCAGGACGAGCCCGAAGGAAGATAGCTCGTGCTGTCCACAGGTGGTCAGGGGGTTACGAGTCGGAATCGATGCGATGTCCCCGCATGGATCTATCATCGTGACCACACAAGACCGACGAGAGCGAACGGAGTCGACATCATGCTGATGGACGTCGCAGTGCGATTCCTCGCACCCGTTCTCATCGTTCTCGCCGGCCTCGTGATCGTGGTCGTGATTCATATTGTTGGCGGGGGCATCGGTGCGCTCGTCAGCGGCACGATCCGACTCGTCTTCGCCGTGCTACGCGGCGTCCTCGTAGGCCTGATCGCCCTCACTCGACTCATCGGGCGCGGCATCGCTCGCTTGTACCGGCGCATCCGCGTCTGACGTTCGCCGGGCCGGGGTCAGCGCAGACCGCTCAGCCTTCGACAGTTTGAACACCCGGGCCAGATCCGCGCGCGACAGATCGCCGGCATTCACCAACTCCTCGGCGAGCTTAGCTGCCGAATTGCTCGCGCGCCGCGCCTCGTCGATGGCGCTCGCGAATGCCTTCAACCGGCGCCGCTTGGCCTTCAGTTCGGCCTCGTCCTGATCCGGGGCGGATCGTCCGACTGTGGTGTGATCCTCCGAAGCGGATGCTCGCACCACCTCGCCCGCGGCACGTCAAGATCGCGAACTAGCTAGCTTGGCTAGCATTTCGCCAAGCGAGCGTCAAGGCCATGGCGCGATCAGGGCCCCGAGCGTACGGTGCGGGGCATGGAGACACAGACGAAGGGCATCGTCCGACAGAGCCTCGTGATCGCTGCGGCGGTGTTCATGCTGATCGCTGCTGCGGTCGGGGCAGGCGCCTTCGGCGGAGCATCCGTCGATGATCTGCAGAACGGCGCGCTCTCCGCGCAGGGCTCGTATCTCGCGCCCGCCGGACCCGCCTTCTCGATCTGGTCGCTCATCTATATCGGCCTCCTCGCGTACACGGTCTGGCAGGCGCTGCCGGCTCAGCGGACGGATGCTCGGCAGCAGGCCGTCGGCGGATGGATCGCGGTCTCGATGGTGCTCAACGGCCTGTGGCTCGTGACCGCACGATTCCTCACGCTCTGGCTGACCGTGATCGTGATCGCACTGCTGCTGGCGGTGCTGGCCGTCGTCATCGTGCAGCTCGGTCGGACGCGCCCGCGGAACCTCGCCGACCGCGTACTGACCGACGGTGCGAACGGCCTGCACTTCGGCTGGGTGACCATCGCGACGGTCGCGAACACCTCGGCCTTCTTCACTCAGATCGCACCGCAGAGCTGGGCGGAGCAGGCGGATGCCGTCGCTGTGGCCGTGCTCGTCGTCGTGCTCGTGATCGGCGTCGCCTCCGCATGGATCACCCGGCGCATCGCTCCGGCGCTCGCGACCGCATGGGGGCTGGCGTGGCTGGCGGTCGGCCGTCTGACGGATCAGCCCGAGAGTGCGCCGACCGGGATCGCAGCGATCATCGTGGCGGTGCTGCTCGTGGTCGCGGGCGTCGCCGGGGTGCTGCGTCGGCGGCGCGCCGAGAGCTGAGCCGAGACCCTTGCGCAGCATCCATCCGGGCGTTCTGCCGGGTCGATTCACGAACGTCGGGTGAGAAAGCGTGTTCTCACCCGACATTCGTACTTTCGCCCGACATTCTGCAGTGAACGCCCTTCGTCTCGCTTCGCTCGCTCAGGGACCGGTGGGGTGCTCGCTCAGGGACCGGTGGGGTGCTCGCTCAGGGCTCACACGACCAGGCGATACCCCATGCCCGACTCGGTGAGCAGGTGCTGCGGCGATCCGGGTGCGACCTCGAGCTTCTTGCGCAGCTGCGACATGTACAGCCGCAGGTAGCCCGAGTCCGAGACCTGCTCGCTGCCCCAGATCTCCTTCAGCAGATCCTGCCGGGTGACAAGCGCGCCAGGATGCCGGGCCAGATGCTCCAGCATCCGCCATTCGGTGGGGGTCAGGTGCACCCGCGATCCCCCTCGGGTCACCGTCTTGCTCACGAGGTCGACGACCACGTCGCCGAACGACACGGTCGACTCGCCTCCGGCGGGTGCCGCCCGCCGCGACAGGGCCCGCAGCCGGGCGAGCAGCTCGTCGATCTGGAACGGCTTCGTGACGAAGTCGTCGGCCCCGGCATCCAGCGCCTCGACCTTGTCGGCCGACCCGGTCCGCCCGGAGACGACGATGATCGGCACGGTCGTCCATCCGCGCAGCGCCTGGATCACCTCGATGCCGTCCAGTCGCGGCATGCCCAGGTCGAGCATGATGAGATCCGGATGCGACTGCGCCGCGGCCGCGATCGCCGCCGCGCCGTCGGACGCCACGACCACCTCGTACCCGTGCGCCGCGAGCGTGATGCGCAGCGCCCGCACCATCTGCGGGTCGTCGTCGGCGATGAGGAGCTTCACTCCGCGTCCTCCGTGTCGGTGAAAGGCGCCGCGAGCGGCAGCGAGATGACCATGGTGAGGCCGCCGCCGGGGGTGTCCTCTGGTGTCAGGCTACCGCCCATGCCCTCGGCGAACCCGCGCGACAGCGCGAGTCCGAGACCGAGTCCCGCCGTGTTGTCGGTGTCGCCGAGCCGCTGGAACGGCTGGAAGATCCGGTCTTTCTTCTCCGCCGGCACGCCCGCTCCGCGGTCGATGATCCGGATCTCCGCCCGATCGCCGAGCCCGCTCGTCGAGACGAGCACCCGGGTGCCGTCCGGGGCGTACCGGTGGGCGTTCGCGATGACGTTCACGAGCACCCGCTGCAACAGCACCGGGTCCGCCGACACCGGCGGCAGATCAGCATCCAGCGCGAGATCGACGTCGCCTGGTCCGAGTCCCAGCTCGTCGATGGCGGCCAGCACCGGGCCCGCGACGTCGAGACGCGTGGTCGACACCGCGAGCACTCCCGCCTGCACGCGGCTCACGTCGAGCAGATCGGTGACCAGCGACGACAGGGTCGAGAGGCTCTCCTCGGCCGTCTCGAGGAGCTCCTCCCGATCGGATGCCGACAGCCTGTGAGCCGCGCGGAGTCCGCCGATCGCGGCGACCGCCGACGCCAGAGGGCGACGCAGATCGTGGCTCACGGCCGACAGCAGGGCGCTGCGCACCTGGTCGGTCTCGGCCAGCATGACCGCCTCGCGCGCGGTCGCGCGCAGGTCGGTGTGCTCGATCGCCGCCGCCAGCTGCGCGACGATCGCGTCGAGCAGGCGCCGGGCCGGGGTGTCGAGCGGTTCGCCATGCAGCTCCAGAGTCGCCGACGATTCGCCGGTGCCGACCGGAACGGTCGTGGCGCGACCGTCGGGCACGGGTTCGCCATCGCTCGCGAGCACCTCGCCGTCGGGCGCGAGCAGCCGCACGCCGCTGAGTCCGAACGCCTCCCGCGTGCGGCTGACGAGCGCGAGCACCGCGTTGTCCCCACGGAGAACGTTGCCGGCGACCGCGGCCAGCAGTTCGGCCTCGGCCGCCGCGCGCTGTGCGGTGCGCGCCCGGCGGGCGGCCTGGTCGACGATGATGCTCACGAGCACCGCGATGACGACGTACAGCGCGAGCGCCAGCACGTGCAGCGGGTGCGCGATCGTGATGGTGAAGAGCGGCGCGACGAACAGGAAGTCCAGAGTCAGGCCCGAGAGCACCGCCGCGAACACCGCAGGACGGATGCCGCCGACGAGGGCGACCACCACGACGAGCAGCTGGAACGCGAGCACCTCGACAGTGATCGATTCGGGGCTGCGGAACGTGAACATGCCCCACGACAGCAGCGGGCCGAACACCAGCGCGACCGCGAAGCCGAGCAGCTGTCGCCTCCAGCCCAGCGCGCCCCCGGTGATGCGGGGCAGGACGAGCCGTCCGCCGGCCGCCGCATGCGTGACGATGTGCACGTCGATGTCGCCGGATCGACGGATGACCTCCGAGCCGATGCCAGGTCCTGTGAGTGCCGCGGTGAGGCGTCCTCGACGGCTCACGCCGATCACCAGCTGCGTGGCATCCGCTCCCTGAGCGAACTCCACGAGCGTTCCGGGGATGTCGTCGCCGATGATCTGGTGGAAGGTGCCGCCCAGCGACTCGACGAGCGAGCGCTGGGCGGACAGCGCGCCGGGGGTCTCGTCGCGCAGACCGTCCTGCGCGGCGACGTGCACGGCGAGCAGCTCTCCGCCGGCGGAGCGCGCGGCGATGCGCGCCCCTCGGCGCAGCAGCGTCTCGCCCTCAGGGCCGCCGGTGAGGGCGACGACCACGCGCTCGCGGGCCTGCCAGGTGCCCTCGATGCCGTGGTCGGCGCGGTAACTGCGCAGCGCGCTGTCGACCTCGTCGGCGAGCCAGAGCAGAGCGAGCTCACGCAGCGCGGTGAGATTGCCGAGGCGGAAGTAGTTCGACAGGGCCGCGTCGATGCGCTCCGCCGGGTAGACGAGCCCGGCCGACAGCCGGTCGCGCAGCGACTGCGGCGCGAGATCGACGACCTCGATCTCGTCGGCCTCGCGCACCACGGCATCCGGCAGCGTCTCCTGCTGCGCGATACCGGTGATCTTCTCGACGACCGAGTTCAGTGACTCGATGTGCTGCACGTTGACGGTCGTGATGACGTCGATGCCGGCGTCCAACAGGGCGTCGACGTCCTGCCAGCGCTTCGGATGCCGGGAGTCGGGGATGTTCGTGTGGGCGAGCTCGTCGACGAGCGCGATCTCGGGGGAGCGCTCGAGCACGGCGTCGAGGTCGAGTTCGGTGAGCTCGACGCCGCGGTGCTCCGCCGTGCGGCGGGGGATCTCGGGGATGCCGATGGACTGGGCGAGCGTCGCCGCGCGGCCGTGCGTCTCGACGACCGCGATGACGACGTCGCGGCCCTCCTGCAGCAGCCGTCGGCCTTCGGCGAGCATCTCGTAGGTCTTGCCGACGCCGGGCGCGGCACCCAGCAGCACGCGGAGCCGGCCGCGTCGCTCGGCGCCCGTGCGCTCGGCGCCGATCCGCTCCGTGCTGATGCGCTCAGGGGTCATCCACGCTCCTGCTGGTCGAGGGCGAGATTGAGTTCGGCGACGTTGACGCGCTCCTCGCCGAGGAATCCCAGATCCCGCCCTTGAATCCTAGACTCCACGAGGTCGCGCACGCCCTGCTCGTCGAGTCCGCGCGCGGCCGCGATGCGCGGCACCTGCAGCAGCGCATACGCGGGGCTGATATGCGGGTCGAGTCCGGAGCCGGATGCCGTCACGGCGTCGGCCGGAACCTGCGAGACGTCCACACCCTCGCGCTCGGCGATCACCGAGCGGCGCTCCTCGATCGCGGCGACGAGATCGGCGTTCTCGGGGCCGAGGTTGCTGCCGCTCGACGAGGTGCCGTCGTAGCCGTCGCCCGCCGCCGACGGGCGGGGCTGGAAGTACTCGGGAAGGGCTTCGCCGTCGGCATCCGTCGCGGATTGGCCGATCAGGGCGCTCCCGTGGTCGTCGGCGAGGGGGGATCCGTTCGCCTGCCAGGGGAGCAGCAGCTGCCCGATGCCGGTGACGGCGAGGGTGTAGCCGACGCCGAGGACGAGCGTGAGGACGAGCATCGCGCGGACGGCGACGCCCGTGGTGCGGAGGGTGGTGCGGGAGGACATGAGGTGCCTTTCTGCGGAAGTACGGCGGTGTCGGTCTCACTTCGGGGGCCGACACGCCAGTTGTCGGACGGATGCCGCGGCTACGGCCTGTATCTGGCGTGTCGGCTCCCGAAGTGGTGGCGGTTGGGGCGAGGCGGGTGCCGGGAACGGGCGGAAACCCAGGGCCCCGCGCTAGAACCCGGGGATCAGGCTCACGACGAGGTCGATGAGCTTGATGCCGATGAACGGCGCGATGACTCCGCCGAGGCCGTAGACCAGCAGGTTGCGCTGCAGGATCTGCGCGGCGCTCGCCGGGCGATACGCCACCCCGCGCAGCGCCAGCGGGATCAGGAACACGATCACGATCGCATTGAAGATGATCGCGCTGGTGACAGCGGATGCCGGGGAGTGCAGCTGCATGATGTTCAGCACCGCGAGTCCGGGGAACACCCCCATGAACATCGCCGGGATGATGGCGAAGTACTTCGCGATGTCGTTGGCGAGGGAGAAGGTCGTCAACGTTCCTCGTGTGATGAGCAGCTGCTTGCCGATGCGCACGATGTCGATGAGCTTGGTCGGATCGGAGTCGAGGTCGACCATGTTGCCGGCCTCCTTCGCGGCCGAGGTGCCCGTGTTCATCGCGACCCCGACGTCGGCCTGCGCGAGGGCGGGCGCGTCGTTCGTACCGTCGCCGGTCATCGCGACCAGACGGCCGCCCTGCTGTTCCCGCTTGATGAGCTCGAGCTTCTGCTCGGGCGTGGCCTCGGCGAGGAAATCGTCGACGCCGGCCTCTTTCGCGATCGCGGCGGCGGTGAGCGGGTTGTCGCCCGTGATCATCACCGTGCGGATGCCCATGCTGCGCAGTTCGTCGAATCGCTCGCGCAGACCCTCCTTGACGATGTCCTTGAGGTGCACGACACCGAGGATCCAGGCGGCGCCCTGCTCCCCGGTCGTTGAGCGAGGAGCGAAGCCCCGAGACGAAACGACTCGATCTGCGTCGAACGCTTCCTCACCGCGTTTCGTCTCGCGGAGACCCGCGCTGAGCGAGCGCCAGCGAGTCGAAGTGTCGCTCAACGACCGGGCGGGGGCGTCGGCGGCCAGCGGGGGCGTCGGCGAAGAGGGCGAGGCGACCGCAACGACCAGAGGAGTACCGCCGCTCGCGGCGATCCCGTCGGCGATGCGGAACGCTTCGCTTCCGGCATCCGCGCCGAGCGATTCCAGCCAGGCGGCGACCGCCGAAGCGGCGCCCTTGCGGATCTGCGTGCCATCGGCGAGATCGAGACCCGACATGCGCGTCTGAGCGGTGAACGGCACGATCTCGGCATCCACCGGTTCGGACACGCGGATGCCGCGCGCCGCGGCCAGCTCGACGATCGACGCTCCCTCGGGGGTGGGGTCGGCGAGCGACGAGAGCGCCGCGGTGCGGAGCAGCTCGTCCTCGGAGATCCCCTCCAGGGGCAGCACCTCGTGCGCTCGGCGGTTGCCATAGGTGATGGTGCCGGTCTTGTCGAGCAGCAGGGTCGAGACGTCGCCCGCGGCCTCGACCGCCCGGCCCGACATCGCGAGCACGTTGCGCTGCACGAGACGGTCCATGCCGGCGATGCCGATCGCCGAGAGCAGCGCGCCGATCGTGGTCGGGATGAGGCAGACCAGCAGGGCGATCAGGACCGGGATGCTGACGGGGGAGGCCGCGTACGAGGCGATCGGGTTGAGGGCCAGCACGACGAGCACGAACACGATCGACAGGCTCGCGAGCAGGATGTTCAGCGCGATCTCGTTCGGTGTGCGCTGGCGGCTGGCG
Source organism: Microbacterium sp. ZW T5_45 (assembly GCF_044987415.1). NCBI lineage: Bacteria > Bacillati > Actinomycetota > Actinomycetes > Micrococcales > Microbacteriaceae > Microbacterium > Microbacterium sp. ZW T5_45. The sequence goes on from NZ_JBJDRJ010000022.1 coordinate 61,771, forward strand.
CCCTCGACGAGCGCGATCATGCGGTCGACGAAGGTCTCGCCCGGCTTCGAGGTGATCCGCACGACGATCCGGTCGGACAGCACGCGGGTCCCGCCGGTGACGGCGCTGCGGTCGCCACCGGACTCGCGGATCACCGGGGCGCTCTCACCCGTGATCGCCGACTCGTCGACGGTGGCGATGCCGGCGACGATGTCGCCGTCTCCCGGGATGAGCTCTCCGGCCGTGACGATCACGAGATCGTCGCGCTGCAGTTCGGCGGAGGAGACCTCGACGGTCTCGGCGCGCTGTGCGGCGGCATCCGTCGTCTGGTCGTAGCCGACCACGCGGCGGGCCATCGTGCTCGTCCGCGTCTTGCGCAGGCTCGCGGCCTGCGCCTTGCCGCGGCCTTCGGCGACGGATTCGGCCACGTTCGCGAACAGCACCGTGAGCCACAGCCAGATCGCGATGCCCCAGGTGAACGGGGCGGGCACGGGTGAGCCGCCCGAGGTTCCGGGGCCGCCGAGGAACGGTTCGGCGATCGCGAGCGCGGTGGTGAACGCGGCGCCCGCCCACACCAGCAGCATCACGGGGTTGCGCACCTGGGTGGCGGGGTTGAGCTTGCGCAGCGCCCCAGGGAGGGCCGCGACGAGCGGCGCCCAGCCGAACGAGCGGTTCGGTGCCTGCGGGGTCTCGGGGGCCGACGTGTCGGCATCCGTCGATTCAGATATGAGGGTCATGGTCAGACGAGTCCTTCGGCGAGGGGTCCCAGGGTGAGGACCGGGAAGTAGGTGAGCGCGGTGATGATGACCGTCACCGCGGCGAGCAGGCCGACGAACTGCGGCCGGTGGGTGGGGAGCGTGCCTGTCGTGGCCGGCAGCTTCTGCTGTGCGGCGAGAGACCCCGCGAGTGCGAGCACCAGCACGATCGGCAGGAACCTGCCGAGCAGCATCGCGATGCCGAGCGCGGTGTTCAGCCACGGGGTGTTCGCGGTGAGACCGGCGAAGGCGGAACCGTTGTTGTTCGCGGCCGAGGTGAACGCGTAGAGCACCTCACTCATGCCGTGCACACCGGGATTCAGGATGCTGGTCGCCTCGACGTCGGCGCGGATGCCGGGGACCGCGAAGCTCAGCGCGGTGCCGCCCAGCACGAGGGCGGGCACGACGAGGATGTAGAGGCTCGCGAGCGTCATCTCCTTCGGGCCGATGCGCTTGCCGAGGTACTCGGGGGTGCGGCCGACGAGCAGGCCGCCGACGAACACCGCGATGACCGCGAGCACGAGCATCCCGTAGAGGCCCGACCCGACGCCGCCGGGGGCGACCTCGCCCAGCATCATGTTGAGCATCGGCATCATGCCGCCGAGCGCGGTGTACGAATCGTGCATCGAGTTCACGGCGCCGGTGGAGGTGAGCGTCGATGCACTGCCGAACAGGGCGGAGCCCAGGATGCCAAAGCGCTGCTCCTTGCCCTCCATCGCGGCTCCGGCGAGCTCGGGCGCGCTGCCGCGGCCCGCGAGTTCGAGGGCCGAGAGGGCGAACGTCGAGACGAGGAAGATCGTGCCCATGACGGCCGCGATCGCGTAGCCCTGACGGTCGTCGCCGATGAGACGGCCGAAGGTGCGCGGGAGCGAGAACGGGATGGCGAGGATGAGCAGGATCTGCAGCAAGTTCGTCCACGGCGTCGGGTTCTCGAAGGGATGCGCGGAGTTCGCGTTGAAGAAGCCGCCGCCGTTCGTGCCGAGGAGCTTGATCGCCTCTTGCGAGGCGACCGGGCCGCCGGGGATCGTCTGTGCACCGCCGGAGACGGTCGTGATGTCGGTGAACCCTGCGAAGTTCTGGATCACGCCACCCGCGATGAGCGCCACGGCGCTGATCAGGGCGAGCGGCAGCAGGATGCGTCCGAGACCGCGGAGGAGATCGACCCAGAAGTTGCCGATCGTGGTGGACCCGCGGCGGGCGAAGCCGCGGACCAGAGCGATCGCGACCGCGAGGCCGACCGCCGCCGAGACGAAGTTCTGCACGGTCAGCCCGGCGAGCTGCACGGTGTAGCCCATCGTCTGCTCCGGCGAGTACGACTGCCAGTTGGTGTTCGCGACGAAGGAGGCCGCGGTGTTGAACGCGAGCCCTTCGGGGACCGCGGGCAGGCCGAGTGACTCGGGCAGGAACGCCTGAAGTCGCTGCAGACCGTAGACGAGCAGCACGCCGACGACGGAGAACGCGAGGACGCCGCGGGCATAGGCGCGCCAGGTCTGCTCGGATGCCGGATCGACACCGATGAGCCGGTAGAGGCCGCGCTCGACGCGCAGGTCGCGCGGGCTGCGGAAGACATGCGCCATGTAGTCGCCGAGCGGGCGGTAGAGGAGCACGAGGGCGACCACGACGACGGCCGCCTGGAGGATGCCGAACCAGATCTCCGCGCTCATCAGAAGCGCTCCGGGGCGACGAGGGCGATCACGAGGTAGACGACGGCGGCGAACGCGAGAGCGATCGCGGCGATCTCGAAGAAGATCACGGGCGGGCCTCCTCGTGGGCGGAGGCGGGGGCCGTGTCGGGGGCCGAGT
>NZ_JBJDRJ010000023.1:0-63055 GCF_044987415.1 Microbacterium sp. ZW T5_45
TACGAATCAGAGACCGAACGGCGAGCAGCACTACCCGCCTGGATGCACTTCTACAATCATCACAGGCGCCACTCCGCCATCGGAGCCCCACCCATCAGCAGGCTCAACAACCTGCCTGGACATCACAGCTAGAGCACCCCCTGGGCCCGCGTGAGCACGTCGCGGAGGATCTGCTCGATGTCGCGGAACTCGCTCGGGCCGATCGTCAGCGGCGGAGCGAGCTGGATCACGGGGTCGCCGCGGTCGTCGGCGCGGCAGTACAGACCGGCCTCGTACAGCGCGGGGGAGAGGAAGCCGCGCAGCAGCCGCTCGGACTCGGCGTCGTCGAAGGTCTCCCTCGTCGTCTTGTCCTTCACCAGCTCGATGCCGAAGAAGTAGCCGTCGCCGCGGACATCGCCCACGATGGGCAGGTCGCCGAGCTTCTCGAGCTCGGCACGGAACAGCGGTGAGTTCTCCCGCACGTGGGCGTTGAGGTTCTCCTCGTCGAAGATCGCGAGGTTCTCGAGGGCGACAGCGGCCGAGACCGGGTGACCGCCGAACGTGTATCCGTGGTAGAAGGTCGTGTCGCCCTTCGAGAACGGCTCGTAGACCTTGTCGCTCACGATGGTGGCGCCGATCGGCGAGTAGCCGCTGGTCATGCCCTTCGCGCACGTGATCATGTCCGGCACGTAGCCGAGGCCCGTGCAGGCGAAGGTGTGTCCGAGACGTCCGAAGGCGCAGATGACCTCGTCCGAGACGAGCAGCACGTCGTACTTGTCGCAGATCTCGCGCACCCGGGCGAAGTAGCCGGGGGGAGGGGGGAAGCATCCGCCCGAGTTCTGCACCGGCTCGAGGAAGACCGCGGCGACCGTCTCGGGTCCTTCGAAGAGGATCATCTCCTCGATGCGGTCGGCGGCCCAGCGCCCGAAGGCCTCGAGGTCCTCGGCCGGAGCGCCCATCTCGGCCGCGCGATAGAAGTTCGTGTTCGGCACGCGGAAACCGCCGGGGGTGACCGGCTCGAACATCGCCTTCATCGCGGGGATGCCGGTGATCGCCAGGGCGCCCTGCGGCGTGCCGTGATAGGCCACAGCTCGTGAGATCACCTTGTGCTTGGTGGGCTGGCCCATCAGCTTCCAGTACTGCTTGGCGAGCTTGAAGGCGGTCTCGACGGCCTCGCCGCCGCCCGTGGAGAAGAACACGCGGTTGAGGTCGCCCGGCGCCTCGTCGGCGAGGCGGTCGGCGAGCTGGATCGCTGCGGGGTGCGCGTACGACCAGAGCGGGAAGAACGACAGCTCCGAAGCCTGCGCCGCGGCAGCCTCGGCGAGGCGGCGGCGGCCGTGGCCGGCGTTCACGACGAAGAGGCCCGCGAGCCCGTCGATGTACTCCTTGCCCTTGGAGTCCCAGATGCGGTGCCCGTCGCCCTTGACGATGATCGGCACGCCGGACTTGTCCATCGTGGACTGGCGCGTGAAGTGCATCCAGAGATGGTCCTTGGCCATCGCCTGGAGTTCGGCTTCGGTCGGTGTGGTGCTCATCTGGTCCCCCAGTTGTAGAGCTGCTTCTGCAGCTTGGCGTAGATGAATGTCTCGGTCGAGAGCACGCCCTCGATCGGACGGATGCGGTCGTTCAGCAGTGCGAGCAGATCGTCGTCGTCCTCGCACACGACCTCGGCGAGGATGTCGAAGGATCCGACGGCGATCACGACGTAGTCGATCTCGTCGATCTCGGCGACGGCCTCGGCGACGACGCGGGCGTCGCCGGTGACGCGGATGCCGATCATCGCCTGACGGTGGAAGCCCAGCTGCATCGGATCGGTCACCGCGACGATCTGCATGACTCCGGACTCGGTCAGGCGCTGCACGCGCTGGCGAACCGCGGCCTCACTGAGTCCGACCTCCCGCCCGATGTCGGAATAGGAGCGGCGGCCGTCCTCCTGCAGCAACTCGATGATCGTCTTCGAGACGTCATCCAGTGCGAGAACTTTCTTGGTCGAACCCATGGTGCGATCTTCGCACCGAGAGTTCACATCGAGCAACCGATTCCGCAGTTTTCTTGGCTGAATCCTACGAAAGAGACCGTCAGGACTCGAGTGGTCCGAGCCAGGCGCTCGCCGCGGTGGCGTGCGCCGACTCGGGATCGGAGGGGTGGAAGAGGCCGGCGAGCACGTCGCGGTAGAGACGGGACAGCTCGTTCGATGAGAAGTAGGAGGAACCGCCCGCGGTGAGGATCGCCTGGTCGACGACGTGCTTCGACATCGTCACGGCCCGATGCTTGACGCCGGACAGCAGGGTGAACCAGCGGGGGCCGTGATCCGCACGTTCGTCGACGTCCCGGGCCAGCGCGGCGATCTGGGGAGGGAGAGCGTCGTAGGCCAGGGCCATGTCGGCGATGCGCCAGCGGATGTCGGCATCCTGACTGTACGCGAGTCCGGTCTTCAGGGAGGTGCGCGTCCGCACGGTCTGCACCGCGAGGTCCAGCGCTCGACGCGCGATGCCGGTGTACACCGAGGCGAGGAGGATCTCGAACACCGAGAAGATCCCGAACACGATCGGGTCCGGGTTGGGTCCGGGGTCGAGGCGGCGCACGACGTGCGCGGCGTCGGCGATCGCACCGTCCAGCACCGTCGTGCGCGACTGCGAGCCGCGCATGCCGAGCGTGTCCCAGTCGTCCTTCGTGGTGACGGCATCCGTTCGCTCCACGAACGCGAAGACGAGCTTCGGAGCGTCCGGACTCGTCGTGTCGAGCCCATGCAGTCCCAGGCGCGTCCATACCGGGGCGAGCGACGTGAAGATCTTGGTTCCGGTGAAGGCGTAGCCGCCGTCGCCGGTGGGGACCGCAGCGGTCTCGCTGCCGAACAGCACGAGGTCGTTGCCGCGCTCGCTGATGCCGAACGCGAAGACCTCACCCGCGGCGGCTCCGTCCTGCACGAATTCGAGTCCGGGCACGCCCCGGTCGCTGAACACCTTCGCGACTCCGGTCCACACCAGGTGCATGTTGATCGCGAGCGCCGTGGCGGGCGCGGCGCCGGCGAGACGCTGCTGCAGGACCGCCGCCTCGGCGAGGCTCAGCCCCGCGCCTCCGCGCTCCGCCGGAACGAGGATCGACAGGTAGCCGGCTTCCCGCAGCTCATCGAGGTCCTGCTGGGGGAACGTGTTCTCCCGATCATGGATCGGCGCGCGCTCGCGGATGCGCTCGATCAGGTCGTCGGGCAGGTAGGCGGTGGGATCGAAGACGCTCATGACAGGGCCCGTCGCAGGTGCTCGATCGTCTCCTCCGGTTCGTCGCGGTGCGGCGAATGCCCCGCGCCGTCGACCACTGACATCGTGATCAGGGGATTGGCGGCGAGAACGCGCTCGGCGGTGTCGCCGGTGAACAGGCTGTACACCGCGGGGTCCGCGCCGATGATGCGGGTGGGGATCGTGAGGCGCGCGGCATCCTCCGTGACGTCCCAGTGCTCGTTCTGCGCACTCGTCTGCGCGATCGCCCACGCGCTCGCGCGGTGCACGGCGTCGATCTTCAGCTCGAGATCCTGCGGATGCCAGTGCGGATGCTCCTGCCGGACGGCCTCGAGACGGTTGTCGGCGAAGGCACGCTCCTGGCTCTTGCGGACGATCGACGCGTCGCGGCCGGAGACCAGCAGCGCCGGATCGATCAGGACGAGACGTCGCGTCCACTCCGGGGCGGATGCCGCGGCGGAGGTGCTGGCGGCGCCGCCGAGGGAATGGCCGATGACCGCATCCCACGCTCCACCGCCGTCGGGGGCGACCAGCGCGAGGTCGGCGGCGTAGGCGGCGACGGAGTAGTCGAGCGCGCGGGGAGCGTCGCCGTGCCCTCGGAGGTCGACCGCCACCGCGTACCAGCCGGCGCTCGCGAGCGCATCGCCGAGGCGCCACATGAGGGCTGCGGAGGAGCCGAGTCCATGCACGAGCAGGGCACGACGGGTGGATGCCGGGTCTCCCCAGGCGATGCGGGGAAGGGTGAGCGGGGCGGGCATGGCACCAGCCTAGGACGGCGTGACCTGCAACGGCTCGGTGTCGGGAGCAGGACTGGCGTCGCGGCCGCGCAGATCGGGGATCGCACGGACGAAAACGATCGCCACGAGAAGTCCGACCCCGGCGAAGAGAGTGGCGGCGAGATAGGCTCCGCGCCAATCCGTGGCATCGACGAGGAATCCCGCGACCGCCGAGCCTGCGGCGGCTCCGATGAGCTGACCGGTGCCCGCCCAGCCGAAGGCCTCGGCCGTCTCGCTGAACTTCACGCTGGCCGAGGTGATCGCGAACAGCATCGCCAGTGCCGGCGCGATGCCGATACCGGCGAGGATGAGGGTGCCGCCGAGCCAGAACACGTTCAGCATCACCATCGTCAGGGCCAGGCCGACCGTCACGACCGCGAGCCGGCGCGCCATCGCCCAGGGGCCGATGGGCAGGTGTCCGAAGGCGAGCCCGCCGGCGAGACTGCCGACCGAGAACACCGCCAGCACGAGACCCGCCTCGAGGCTGCCGTGCTCGAAGGTCGCCACCACGCCGACCTCTACGGCGGAGCAGGCACCGATGAGGAGGAAGCCGATCACGGTGGCGAGCAGCACGGGTGGCTTGAGCACGACCTTGCCGAGCGCGTTGCGGCTGCGCGGGATGCGCACGCGCCCGACCTCGGGGGAGAGCACGAACCACGATCCGCCTCCGACGAGGAAGACGGCCACGAGCAGCAGGCCCTCCATCGTGCCGACCTGGGTCGAGACGAGGGTGATCACGACCGGTGCGAGGATCCAGATGATCTCCTGCAGCGACGCGTCGAGAGAGAAGAGGGGCGTGAGCTGGCGGGAGTTGACCAGCTTCGGATAGATGGTGCGCACGGCCGCCTGGATCGGCGGGGTGGAGAGCCCGGCGACCATGCCGAGGATCATGTAGCCGGGAAGCGAGAGCGGCAGCACGGCGAGGCCCAGCATCGCCAGCACGCACACGGAGAGCGTGAGGGTGATGACCCGACGCATGCCCCAGACGCCCATCCAGCGGCTCGTGAGCGGACCCGCGACGGCCTGACCGACGCTCGTCGCGGCGAGGACGAGCCCGGCGGCGCCGTAGGAGCCGGTCTGCTGCTCGACATGCAGCAGGATCGCGAGAGAGCTCATGCCGTTGGGGAATCGCGCCGTGAGCTGAGCTGCGATCATGCGCGCCACGCCCGGCGTGCGAAGAAGGTCACCGTATCCCGCCACCAGGCAACGCTACCGGGTGCGGGCGGGCTCCGCGCGACTCCCGTATCGTCGGATCCATGCCCGAACTGCACGACCTCTCCGCGATCGAGCAGCGAGAGGAGCTGCGTCGGGGGAACGTCTCGCCCGTGGAGCTCGTCGAGCACTACCTCGACCGCATCGCGCGCCTCGACGCCGGACTCGGCGCATTCGTCGAGGTCACCGCCCGGGCCGCGCGGGATCGGGCTCGCGCGCTGCAGGAGCATGAGCCGCGCGGGGCGCTGTGGGGCCTGCCCCTCGGCGACAAGGATCTGGTGCCCCGCGCCGGAGTGCCCACGCGGTACGGCTCGCTGCTGCACCGCGATCTCGTGCCCTCGGAGACGGGTGATCAGGCCGCCGTGCTCGACGAGGCCGGCGGGGTGAGCCTCGGCAAGACGAACACGCCGGAGTTCGGGATGACCGGCTACACCGAGTCCTTGATCGCGCCGCCTGCACGCGATCCCTGGAGCCCGGGCGCCGGCGCCGGTGGATCGAGCGGCGGAGCAGCGACCGCGGTCGCGGCCGGACTGCTGCCGCTGGCACCGGCATCCGATGCCGGCGGGTCGATCCGGATCCCGGCGGCGACCACCGGCCTGGTCGGCATCAAGCCGTCGCGGGGGAGGATCGCCTTCGCATCCGGTCTCGACAGCGCCGGCGGCCTCGCCGTGGCCGGGCCCATCGCGAGGACGGTAGCCGATGCCGCCCTGCTGCTCGATGTGCAGGTCGCCGGGCGGCCGTACTCCTTCGCGACCGGAGCCGGTCCTGTGCGATCGTTCTCGCGCGCGGTGCAGGAAGGCGCGGCATCCGCAAGGGTGGGGGTCACGACGGTATCTCCCTGGGACGACGACGAGGACATCCGCCTGGATGCGGGAATGCGGGATGCCGTCGACGTGGCCGCGCGTCTGCTGTCGGATGCCGGCGCGGGGGTCGACGCGTTCGACTGGCGTCCGCGCGGATACGCGGAGATGTTCACCTCGCTGTGGCGGATGAGTGCGGCGCGCATGACGCTGACGGATACCGAGCTCGCCCTCGTACAGCCGATCACGGCCTGGCTCGTGCGCGAGGGGCGCCGCCTCAGCGGACGCGAGGTGCTCGACACCCTGGCCGCGGCATCCGCTTTCGAGAGGCGGACGATCAGCGACTTCGCACCGTTCGATGCCGTGCTGACGCCCGCTCTCGCCGAGCCCGCACGACCGGTGGGGTGGTTCGACCCCGAGGACGCGGCCCGCAATTTCGCCCAGCAGGTGCGTTACGCGCCGTACTCGAGCTTCGTGAACGTCGCCGGCCTGCCGGCGCTCGTCGTGCCGGTCATGACCGACGGCACGGGACATCCGGTGTGCGTGCAGCTGATCGGACGGCCCGGTGGTGAAGGGACGATCATCGCCCTCGCCGCGGAGCTCGAGAGACGATCCGGACGGATGCCGACACCGCCCGTCTGGAACCGCTGACGGCGACACGCCGCGACACGCCGAGACGCTCTTTCCACAGGAAAACGGATGTCGGAGGCCCGGCGTAGCGTGCGGCCTGTGGATGGATTCCGACAGGGCCGCTCGAACCCGCGGGATTCCGCGTTTCGACGACGACTTCGATGGCCTCGGAGCTGTGGAAGAAACGGTGGAGAACCTGTGTTGTTAATGGGGAGAGCGGTGGAAAACTACACGGATGTAACTACTACCCCTTGTGGTCGCCTCCAATGTCGGCACCCATATGTAGTATTGAACTCCCGGCGGGGGCCTGCCGGACAAACCTGAGATTTGAGGGAATCAACGATGTCGATCACCGTCTACACGAAGCCTTCCTGCGTTCAGTGCAACGCGACCTACCGTGCCCTCGATGCCAAGGGCATCGAGTACGAGATCCACGACCTGTCGGAGGACCCGGCGGCGCTCGAGCAGGTCAAGTCGCTCGGCTACATGCAGGCGCCTGTCGTCGTCACCGACGAGGACCACTGGTCGGGCTTCCGTCCCGACAAGATCGACGAGCTCGCCTCGCGCCTGGCCTGACCCACCATGAGCGCCGTAGCCACTGCCGCGCCGCTCGTGGTCTACTTCTCCAGCGTCTCGGGCAATACGGCACGCTTCGTCGAGAAGCTCGGGCTCCCCGCCCGACGCATCCCGCTTCGAGCGCAGGACGAACCGCTCGTCATCGACGAGCCCTTCGTGCTCATCACCCCCACCTACGGCGGGGGCGAGGGCCGCGGCGTCGAGAAGGGCGCCGTCCCCAAGCAGGTGATCCGGTTCCTCAACGACGAGGGCAACCGGCATCACCTCCGTGGGGTCATCTCCGCAGGAAACACCAACTTCGGCGAGTCGTTCTGCCTCGCCGGCGACATCATCAGCCGCAAGTGCCACGTGCCTCACTTGTATCGGCTAGAGATCTTCGGCACACAAGACGATGTCGATCACGTGACCGACGGATTGGAAAGACAGTGGCAGCTTCGGTGACCGAGACGGTGGCGTTCAAGGGGAACCCCGCGTTCGAGGGGCTCGACTATCACGCGCTCAACGCGATGCTCAACCTGTACGACGCCAACGGCAAGATCCAGTTCGACGCCGACAAGCGCGCCGCGCGGGAGTACTTCCTGCAGCACGTCAACCAGAACACGGTGTTCTTCCACTCCCTCAAGGAGCGTCTCGACTATCTCGTCGAGAAGGAGTACTACGAGGGCGCCGTCATCGACGCCTACTCGTTCGAGTTCGTACAGAAGCTCAACGACCTCGCGTACTCGAAGAAGTTCCGCTTCGAGACCTTCCTCGGCGCGTTCAAGTACTACACGAGCTACACGCTGAAGACCTTCGACGGCAAGCGCTACCTCGAGCGCTTCGAGGACCGCGTCGTCATGACCGCCCTCGCGCTCGCGGCCGGCGACGAGAAGCTCGCCGTCAACCTCGTCGAGGAGATCATCTCCGGTCGCTTCCAGCCGGCGACGCCGACGTTCCTCAACGCGGGCAAGGCGCAGCGCGGCGAGCTCGTCAGCTGCTTCCTGCTGCGCATCGAGGACAACATGGAGTCGATCGCCCGCGGCATCAACTCCGCCCTGCAGCTCTCCAAGCGCGGCGGCGGCGTCGCCCTGCTGCTGTCGAACATCCGCGAGGCCGGCGCGCCGATCAAGCAGATCGAGAACCAGTCCTCGGGAATCATCCCCGTCATGAAGCTGCTCGAAGACAGCTTCAGCTACGCCAACCAGCTCGGTGCCCGTCAGGGCGCGGGTGCGGTGTACCTCAACGCGCACCACCCCGACATCATGCGCTTCCTCGACACCAAGCGCGAGAACGCCGACGAGAAGATCCGCATCAAGACGCTGTCGCTCGGCGTCGTCGTGCCCGACATCACGTTCGAGCTCGCCAAGAACGGCGAGGACATGTACCTCTTCTCACCGTACGACGTCGAGAAGGTCTACGGTGTGCCCTTCGGCGACATCTCGGTCACCGAGAAGTACCGCGAGATGGTCGACGACCCGCGCATCAAGAAGACGAAGATCAACGCGCGCGAGTTCTTCCAGACCATCGCGGAGATCCAGTTCGAGTCCGGCTACCCGTACGTCATGTTCGAGGACACGGTCAACAAGGCGAACCCGATCAAGGGTCGCATCAACATGTCGAACCTCTGCAGCGAGATCCTGCAGGTGAACACGCCGACCACGTACAACGACGACCTGTCGTACGACCAGATCGGCAAGGACATCTCCTGCAACCTCGGCTCGATGAACATCGCGCTGTCGATGGATGCCGACGACCTCGGCCAGACCGTCGAGACCGCGATCCGTGCGCTCAGCGCTGTGAGCGACCAGAGCCACATCCGTTCGGTGCGCTCGATCGAGGACGGCAACGACCGTTCGCACGCGATCGGCCTCGGCCAGATGAACCTGCACGGCTACCTCGCCCGCGAGCACGTCTTCTACGGCTCGGAGGAGGGTGTCGACTTCACGAACATCTACTTCTACACCGTGCTGTTCCACGCGCTGCGCGCCTCGAACAACCTCGCGATCGAGCGCAAGCAGGCCTTCGACGGCTTCGAGGACTCGACGTACGCGTCGGGGACGTTCTTCGACAAGTACATCGACCAGGCGTGGGTTCCGGCGACCGAGAAGGTCAAGGAGCTCTTCGCGGGCAAGCACATCCCCACGCAGGACGACTGGAAGGCGCTGAAGGCGTCGATCCAGGAGCACGGCATCTACAACCAGAACCTGCAGGCGGTTCCGCCGACCGGCTCGATCTCGTACATCAACAACTCGACGTCGTCGATCCACCCGATCGCGTCGAAGATCGAGATCCGCAAGGAAGGCAAGCTCGGTCGCGTCTACTACCCGGCCGCGTTCATGACGAACGACAACCTGGAGTACTACCAGGACGCGTACGAGATCGGCTACGAGAAGGTCATCGACACGTACGCCGCGGCCACGCAGCACGTCGACCAGGGCCTGTCGCTGACGCTGTTCTTCAAGGACACCGCCACCACGCGCGACATCAACAAGGCGCAGATCTACGCATGGCGCAAGGGCATCAAGACGATCTACTACATCCGTCTGCGTCAGCTGGCGCTCGAAGGTACGGAACTGGACGCTTGCGTGTCGTGCATGCTGTGACACGGATGCCGTAGACATGTCGGATGCGTCGGATCGTGTAGGAGTGTTGCCGTTCATCGGCATCGTCTACGCGGTCCGACGCTATGACTCCCTGGAGTTCCGCTACGTCGGTATCACCACGAAATCCGTGGATGTGAGGCGTCGACAGCATCTCAAGCTGAGCAGGGCAGGAAGAAAGTCACCGTTCTACGACTGGCTGCGAAAGCACGACGGAGAGAGCGAAGAAGTGTACTTCCAGCCGATGGAGCTGGTGATGGGCGACGATCTCGAGGCCCTCGGTGCGGCGGAGGAACGCTGGATCGCAGTGCTGCGAGAAGAGGGACACCCTCTTCTCAATCTTTCCGATGGTGGTCTCGGCCCGCGCGGCTACGTGTGGACTGCGGAACAGCGCGCGGCTGCGAGTGAGCGGTCGCACGGGCGGAAGCGGCCGGACATCCGTTCCGGACCCGAGCATCCGATGTGGGGAACCCATCGTTCGGAGGAGCTGAAGGCGAAGTGGTCCGCCGAACGGAAAGGGATGAACTCCGGCGCCAAGAATCCGAACTTCGGTAAGTTCGGAGCACAGCATCCGAGTTACGGGCATCGAATGTCGGAAGAGGCCAAGGCGCGGCTGTCCGAGATGCGTCGGGGAGAGAACAACCCCAACTTCGGGAAGACAGCGAGCGCGGAGACTCGCGCGAAGATGTCAGCGGTGCGTAAGGGACGGCCACAACCGTCGAGCCGGCGCAGCGCACACACGAGACACCACACCAACAAAAGCATGTTCAGCGAAACATGCGCATACTGCATTGAAGATCAACACAACGCTCAGGGCGGAATGAGGAACCAAGAATGACCCGGCAGAAGGTACAGCTCGTCAGCGACGTACAGGCGATCAACTGGAACCGCATCATCGACGACAAGGACCTCGAGGTCTGGAACCGTCTGGTGAACAACTTCTGGCTGCCCGAGAAGGTGCCGCTGTCGAACGACATCCAGTCGTGGAACACGCTGACGCCGGAGGAGCAGCTGCTCACGATGCGAGTGTTCACCGGTCTGACGCTGCTGGACACGATCCAGGGCACAGTCGGAGCGGTGTCGCTGATACCCGACGCGATCACGCCGCACGAAGAGGCCGTATACACGAACATCGCGTTCATGGAGTCGGTGCACGCGAAGAGCTACTCGTCGATCTTCTCGACGCTCGCGTCGACCAAGGAGATCGACGAGGCGTTCCGGTGGTCCACCGAGAACCCGAACCTTCAGAAGAAGGCTCAGATCATCATGGACTACTACCAGGGCGATGACCCGCTGAAGCGTAAGATCGCGTCGACGCTGCTCGAGTCGTTCCTGTTCTACTCGGGGTTCTACCTGCCGATCTACTGGTCGTCGAAGGCGAAGCTGACGAACACGGCCGACCTGATCCGCCTCATCATCCGTGACGAGGCCGTGCACGGTTACTACATCGGCTACAAGTTCCAGAAGGGTCTCGAGAACGAGACCGAGGAGCGTCGTCAGGAGCTGAAGGACTACACCTTCAACCTGCTGTTCGAGCTCTACGACAACGAGGTGCAGTACACGCAGGACCTCTACGACGGCGTCGGTCTGACCGAGGACGTCAAGAAGTTCCTGCACTACAACGCCAACAAGGCGCTCATGAACCTCGGCTACGAGGCGATGTTCCCGTCGACGGTCACGAACGTGAACCCAGCGATCCTGTCGGCGCTGTCGCCGAACTCCGACGAGAACCACGACTTCTTCAGCGGGTCGGGTTCGTCCTACGTCATCGGCAAGGCCGAGGCCACAGAGGACGACGACTGGGACTTCTAAGGGCGGACGTGGGTAGGGATTCGGGCATCCTGAAATGGGTGCTGCGTCGTAGGAGTTTCTGGGGTGTTCTCGCATCGGTTGGATACGCAGCGGGAGCCGCGCTTCCATTCATCTCCGCAACACGTGCTTTAGAGGTCGGAACGACGCAGACCGACATGATCGCGATGCTCACTTCCTACGTGGTCGTCGGGCTGGTTCTTGGCGGCGTTGGGCAACTCATGCGCTCTGCGGCACACGGAGCAGCCAGTGTGGGAGGCCGACGAGTTGACGGGGCAGGAAAGCTACTAGGTGTGGTTGGTTGGGCACTTGGACTCACCGGAGCTGTTCTCTTCGCTCTTCAAGGCACCGAGACTCCTGAGTGGGTGTTGTCCTTCGTCGTTGCCGCGGTGTTTTTCCCGCCTATCGTCGTCTTCGGGTTCTCGATTCGAACCCGACCCCTGCCGGGTGGAACAGCTCTCGGGGACTCGAGCCCCCGGACCGAAGGGTGAGTTCCCGGCTTGGAAACACGGTTCCGTCTCTGTGCCGCGATCCCTCGCGGCACAGAGAGATCAGCGGCAAGGTGTGCTGCCAACCTTGCAAGTAGTCTCCAATCGGGCCTTCGCCGTCTGTGCGGGCTTCAGGCCGCAACTCGCCGCAGCACCGGTTCCGCCAGTTGGCGAACCGGAGTGCGCAGCGTCTGGCCGAGCTCACGGAACGCGTCGTCCCTGTTCGCGAAGCGGCCGTGGTCGGCCTTCACGAATCGTGAAAGGTCGAACTCTCCGCCGGTGGTCCCGTCCCAGTCGATCGCGCATCGGCCTGCCGCCTCGAAGAGAGTCTCCGAACCGCTGTTGGTGAATGCGCCACCGCCGCGGCATCCGATCGGCCCGAACAGCTCGGATGCCGGACGCCATCCGCCCACGTCGAACTCCGGCCAGATGAGCAGCACCTGCCGCGGCAGAGCGAAGCGGATGACGGGGAACCGCGGATACCAGAACGCCCGATCGATGTGTAGCGCCCGTACCCGGGTCGGGATACCGATCGCGCGCGATGTGCTCTCCAGCGCGGCGAGTCGTTGGCTGCACGAGCCGAAGCCGCGTGCCAGCGTGCGAGATGCGGGCGTCCGCTCCTCGACGGAGTACACCGCCTTGACCTCGGCGCTGATGATCCCGTGCGCCGCGGCGAGCACGCCGAGGGGAGCCTCGGATGCTGCCGCATCACGCGAGCGCTCGACGAGCCGTCGCACCTCCGCTGACTCGTGATCGAGGATCGGAGTGGTATCGAGAGAGCCGGCCAGGGTTCGGCTGAGGACTGTCATATTCGCAATATAGCACTTATGCGAAATATGGAAATGTCCGGTCGGCGAACCCCGACCGGATCCCGGTCAGGCCGAGTACCCCTCGTCCTTCAGCATCCGGGCCAGGTGCACCGCGTTCGCCACGGCGGTCTGCGTCGCCTGCGTCACCTTCTCGGGGACCGAGGTCAGATCCTTGTAGTCGGTGCCATGCATCGCCTCGCCGTTCCAATAGACGCTGGCTTGCGCGGGGACGGTGAAGCCAGCGTCGTTCAGCGCCTGGAACAGGATCGCCGAGATGTGGTGCGCCCCGTCCTCGTTGCCGACGACCACCGCCACCGCCACCTTGTCGAACAGCGTCGGACGTCCCTGATCGTCGGTCTCGGAGATCTCGGCATCCAAGCGCTCGAGCACGCGCTGGGCGACGCTGGAATGCTGGCCCATCCACGTCGGGGTCGCGAACACGACGATGTCGGCGGCGAGCACGCGCTCGCGCAGCTCAGGCCACTCGTCGCCCTTGCCCTCGTCGGTCCGCACGCCCGGCAGGATGCGGTGGTCGACCGCGCGGATGCGGTCGCCGGCGACGCCGTGCTGAGCCAGAGCGACGAGCACCTGCTCGCCGAGCACGTGAGTGCTCGATTCAGCGGGCGAGGGCTTGAGGGTGCAGTTGATCAGAAGAGCGTTCAGTTCGGAGACCATGCCGCACGGTAGGCATGCGCCCGGCCCGGAGCGCAGGGCCTTGACACGATGGAGGGCCGGACGCCGACGGCATCCGGCCCTCCGTGCGAGTGCTACGTGCGGTTCGCCGCGTAGTACGCGAGCAGCGCCTGGGTCGACGAGTCCTGGGCCGCCACGGCATCCGCATCGCCCTCGATCGCCGGAGCGATCTGCAGAGCGAGCTGCTTGCCGAGCTCGACACCCCACTGGTCGAAGGAATTGATGCCCCAGATCGTTCCCTGCGTGAACGTGATGTGCTCGTACAGCGCGATGAGCTGGCCGAGCACCTCGGGGGTGAGCGCCGGGGCGAAGATCGACGTCGTCGGGCGGTTGCCCGCGAAAGTGCGAGCCGCGACCAGAGCGCCCGTGGTGCCCTCGGCCTCGACCTCTTCCGCGGTCTTGCCGAACGCCAGCGCCTTGGTCTGCGCGAGGAAGTTCGCCAGGAACAGCGCGTGGACGTCCTGCTCACCGTCGACCAGCGGGTACGCCGGGTTCACGAACGCGATGAAGTCGGCGGGGATGAGGCGCGTGCCCTGGTGGATGAGCTGGTAGAACGCGTGCTGGCCGTTCGTGCCGGGCTCACCCCAGAACACCTCACCGGTGTCGGTCGTGACGGGCGAGCCGTCCCACCGAACCGACTTGCCGTTGGACTCCATGGTCAGCTGCTGCAGGTACGCGGGGAAGCGGCTGAGCTGCTGAGCGTAGGGCAGCACGGCGTGCGACTGCGCGCCGAAGAAGTTGTTGTACCAGATGTTGAGCAGACCCATCAGCACGGGCACGTTGCGCTCGAGCGGGGTCGTGCGCACGTGCTCGTCGACGGCGTGGAAGCCCGCGAGCAGACCGCGGAACGCGTCGGGGCCGAGCACGATCGCCAGAGACAGCCCGATCGCGGAGTCGACCGAGTAGCGTCCGCCGACCCAGTCCCAGAACCCGAAGGCGTTGACGGGGTCGATGCCGAACGCGGCGACCTTGTCGAGTGCGGTCGAGACCGCCACGAAGTGGTGAGCGACGGCATCGGTGCGCGAGTCGTCGTCGCCGGAGATCGCACCGGATGCCGTGAGCCCCGCCCACAGCCAGTCGCGGGCGAGACGCGCGTTGGTCAGCGTCTCCAGAGTGGTGAAGGTCTTGGAGGCGACGATGAACAGCGTCGTCTCGGGGTCGAGATCCGCGGTCTTCTGCGCGAGGTCGGTCGGGTCGATGTTCGAGACGAAACGCGCCTGGATGCCGGCATCCGCGTAGGGCTTCAGAGCCTCATAGACCATGACCGGTCCGAGGTCGGAGCCGCCGATGCCGATGTTCACCACGTGCGTGACCTTCTTGCCGGTGACACCGAGCCACTCGCCGCCGCGCACGCGCTCGGCGAAGGCGGTGAGCGCATCGAGGACGGACTGCACGTCGGCGTCGACGTCCTGCCCGTCGACGACCAGAGCGGGGGAGGAGCCGGCCGGTCGGCGCAGCGCCGTGTGCAGCACGGCACGGTCCTCCGAAGTGTTGAGGTGCGAGCCCTGCAGCATCGACGCGTAGCGCTCGGCGACGCCGGTCTGCTCGGCGAGACGCACGAGGGCGGCGAGCACGTCGTCGGTGACGAGGTTCTTCGACAGGTCGACGTGCAGATCGGCCAGGGGCAGCGACAGCCTCGCGGCGCGGTCGGGATCTGCGGCGAACCAGCCGCGCAGATCGGGGGTGATCTCGTCGTGGAGAGCGCTGAGCTCGGACCAGGCGGCGGTATGTGTCGGATCAACGGGAGCGGTCATGCGTCAACGGTATCGCGCGACGACTGCTCCGAGGCGCGACGTCAACCCCTGTGACAGCCGCCGCGCGCATGCGTACGGTCGGCGGAGTCGACGAGAGAACGGACGAGGATGCTGACGAGTGCGGAGATGGTCACGGAGGCGCTCCTCGACGGCCGCTACCGGCTACAGGAGCCGGTCGGCACGGGGGGAATGGCGACCGTGTATCGTGCCGCCGACGTGGTGCTGGGCCGCACGGTCGCGATCAAGATGATCCGCCAGGACGGCCCCGACATGGTCCCGGTCGAGCGCGCCCATCTCGAGGAGTCGGCGCTCGCCGCGCTCGACCACCCCGGGATCGTGACGCTGTTCGACTCACGGCTCGCACCGGGGCGCCCCCAGTACCTCGTCCTCGAGCTCGTCGACGGTCCCACGCTGCGCAGCGTGTTGGCCCAGGAGCGGATGCCGCCGGCCCAGGTCGCCGAGTTCGCCGCCGAGCTGGCCGATGCCCTGCGAGCGGTGCACGCGGCGGGCCTCGTGCACCGCGACCTCACCCCGTCGAACATCATCCTGCGGCCCCCGCGTCGCGAGGGGGACACCGCGTCCCCCGTGATCGTCGACTTCGGCATCTCGACGATCGTCGGCGACCCGCGGCTCACTTCGCCCGGCATCGTCCTCGGCACGCTCACCTACATCGCGCCCGAACTCCTCAGGGGAGCGGAGGCCAGGTCCGCCGTCGACGTCTACGCTCTCGGACTCATCCTCATCGAGGCGCTGAGCGGTCGACCGGCGTATGCGCCGGGTGAGGGAGTCGAGTCCGCGGTCGTCCGCCTCTCGACCCCGCCCGAGATCCCCGAGGACCTCCCCGCCGGATGGCACGCGCTGCTGCGGCGCATGACGAGCATCGATCCCGAGATGCGGCCGTCCGCGGCGGAGGTGGGGCGGATGCTGAGGACGATGGACGCGCCGGCGCCACCCGCTGCGCGCACGATCCTGCCGGCGGCCGCGTCCACGGCGTCGACCATCCCCACGGGGCCGACCGCGGTGATCACCTCGCCGCCCCGCGCTCGTTCTCCTCGTGGCGGCGCTCGCGGGAGGCGCCGGATCAGCCGGCGCAGCACAGCGATGCTGCAGACCGCGCTCGGCCTGACCGCCGTCGGTGCGCTCGCCCTCGGTGCCGTGCTCACGGCTCCGGTCGAGGTCGTCGGCCGCAACGGGGATGACCCGATTCCTCGCACCACGCCGAGCGCAGTGGCCGAGCAGGCATCGGAGGAAGACCCCGGAGCGCAGAACGCGACGACGGCTGTGGACCCGACGTCCGAGCAGATCGCGAGCGTTCCGGCTGACCACGAGGCACCGCGTGGCGACAACGGCAAGGAGCCCGACCACGCGCACTCGCCCGGCGGCAAGAACGGGAACGGCGGCAACACCGGCAACGGGAACGGCGACAAGGGGGACGACGGCAAGGGGAAGGACTGAGCTCGCGCCCTAGGATGGCCCGGGTGAGCGAGTCCCCGGCATCCGTCGCCCCGTCGGCATCCGAGCGACCCGTCCTCGTCCGAGGGCCAGCGCTGATCGCCGTGCTCCTCCTTGCGGCCGGCGTGGCCGTGACGCTGCTGACCGAGGACCTCGGGATCGCGCAGTTCCTCCTCCTGCTCGGCGGAGGATGGTGCGCGGGGTTCTCGTTCGTCAACGCGGTGGAGCAGATGCCACGGAACGGTCTCGTGCTGCACCTCGCGGTGACCATCGTGCTCGCGGCGATCCTGGTCACGGTCATCACCTCGGGCAGCGCCCTCATCGAGTCTGTGCCCGAGCCTCTGCGTGGAGTGCTCCTCACTCTCAACCTCGCGGCGATCCCGGCGACCGGGTGGATCGTCCTCGGGCTCCTCGGCCGCGTCACGCAGGGACTGCGGCGGCGGGAGGAGGCACGGCGGCCCCTGCGCGCGGTGCCCGACTGGCAGCGCGATGACAGCGGAGACGGATCGATCGTCGCGTTCACCGCGATCGAGATGCCGTTCCGCGCGCTGACCCGCGCCATCGTGTGGATCGTCGTCCTCGTCGGAGCGCTCGCGGTGGTGCTGCTCATCGCCTTCTCCGACATCGTCCTGCACTTCGGCGCCCGGCTGTCGATCATCGTCGTCGGCGTCGTGCTCGCCCTCCCGGCATACTCGATCCTCACGGCGCGTCTACGGCGTCGCACCGTCGCCTGCACCCTGGCCCTCGGGAACGACGAGGTGCGCATAGACGTCGGCGGCGCGGCATCCGTCATCCGCTATTCGCGACTCGATCACCTGCTGTGGCGCGAGAAGAGCGACTATGCCCGGGTCGAGGTGCGCGGCGCCGGTACCGACATCTCGCTGCTCGTCGGCATCGCGACCGCGGCACCGGGGGTAGCGGCGGAGCTGCCGCCGTTGCCGCGAAGGATCATCCGGCGATTCGAGAGGGAAGGCCTCGTGCGGACCGTGAAGCGTCGGGGCGGCGGTGTGGAGTTCCGCCGCACGGACCGCCAGGGGTCAGCCGAGTGACCGGTCGACGGTATCCTGGATCACGGCCGCAACGACAGGAGACGCCGTGATCCTCAGCTTCATCTTCTTCATGATCCTCTTCCTGGGAGGCATCTACCTCATGGGCCTCGCGCAGTCGCTCGAGGACTTCCAGGCGATCGTCTTCTGCGCCGGCCTCATCATCGTGAGCCTCTCGATCGCGTTCATGATGCGCGAAGGCCGCAACGGTGCCACGCGCCGCTCGAACAGCTGGTCGGGCAAGTCGACCGAGTGACGGTCAGGCTCGCTTCGCGAGCCGCATCTCGAGATTCGCCTTCACGGCGGGCCACTCCGGTTCGATCACCGAGTACTCGACGCTGTCGCGCAGCGCTCCGTTGCGATAGCGCGAAATCGCCCGCATCACACCGTCCTGTTTCGCCCCCAGACGCTCGATCGCGGCGCGGGACTGGAAGTTCACCCACTGGGTCGTGAGGCCGACCCGGAACACCCCGAGCTCCTCGAAGGCGTGCCTCATGAGCAGCAGCTTCGATTCGGCGTTCGTGCCGGTGCCGTGCGCAGACGGGCGGTTCCAGGTGTAGCCGATGTGCAGACGAGGCACCTCGGCGACGAGATCGTAGAACGACGTCATGCCTAGTACGCGCCCTGCAGCGTCGAACGCCGTGAACGGTACCATCTCACCGGATGCCGCGAGTCCGAGCCGGCGTTCGATCTCGGCGGAGAGGCCCTCGGGCGACGGCACCGACGTGTACCAGGCGTTCCGCCACAGGTCGCCCTCCTGCAGCGCCTCGAGCAGGCCGTTGTGTTGCGCCGCCTCGAGCGGGCGGAGCTCGACCAGGCGGCCGGAGAGAGTGACGGGCGCAGGAGTGGAACGGAAGGCCATGCCCCCATCCAACCATCGCCGTCCCTCACCAGCCGGTAGCGTGGTGCGCATGAAGACCGTTCCCTTCGGCACCTCCACCGCTCCCGCCATCGTCGCCGGGATGATGCGCATCGACAGCAAGGACGACGCGCAGATCCGTGAGCTCTACGACGCCGCCCGTGAGGCGGGCATCGACTTCTTCGACCACGCCGACATCTACGGCGGACGCATGCACTTCTGCGAGGAGCGGTTCGCCGCCGCGCTCGATCTGACCGCCGCCGAGCGGAGCGAGATCACGCTGCAGACCAAGTGCGGCATCGTGCCCGCTCAGGGCATGTTCGACTTCTCCTACGAGCACATCGTCCGTCAGGTGGAGGGCTCGCTCGCCGCCCTGCGCACCGACTACATCGACGTCCTGTTGCTGCACCGTCCTGATGCGCTGGTCGAGCCGGACGAGGTGGCCAGGGCGTTCGACGAACTCGAGGCCGCTGGTAAGGTCCGCGCCTTCGGCGTCTCGAACCACACCCCGCGGCAGATCGATCTACTGCGCACCTCGGTCCGCCAGCCGATCGTCGCCAACCAGCTGCAGCTGTCGATCACGCACGCCCCGATCATCGCGCAGCCGATCGCGGCGAACATGGTCGCCGAAGAGCAGAGCGTCGTCCGCGACGGCGGAGGGATCGTCGAGTACTGCCGCATCAACGGCATCACCGTGCAGGCATGGTCGCCTTTCCAGGGCGGCTTCTTCACCGGCGTCTTCCTCGGCAACCCTGATTACGCCGAGCTCAACACCGTGATCGACCGTCTGGCAGCGGTGCACGACGTCACCCCGATCGCGATCGCCACCGCGTGGATCACCCGTCATCCGGCGGGGATGCAGGTGGTGCTGGGCACCACGACGCCCGAGCGTGTGCGCGAGGCGGCGGCGGGTGCCGACGTCGTGCTCACCAGGGCGGAGTGGTACGAGCTCTATCGCGCCGCAGGACACCTGCTTCCCTGACCTCGGAGTCGTCTACCCTGAGATCATGGCGTTCCTGCTCTCGATCCTCGTCATCGCGCTGATGATCGGCGCGCTGGTCGACATCATCACGCGCGATGACGCGCAGGTGCGATTCCTGCCCAAGATGGTGTGGCTCATCCTCGTGATCCTGCTGCCGCTGATCGGCAGCATCCTGTGGTTCGCGATCGGCCGCGAGTACTCCGAGGCGGGGGTTCGGATGCCGCGCATGCGTCGGGCCGCTCCCTCGCCGCGCCCGCAGGCACCGCCGCCCGCGCCGCACCCGGTGGACACCCGCACGACCGAGCAGCAGATCGAGGATCTCGACCGGGAGATCGAGGAATGGCGGCTGCGCAGCGAGATCGAGAAGCGCAAGAGCGACCCGTCCCCTGACGCGGACTCCTAGACCCTGCCGGCGGAGGCCGTCACTCCGGCTCGATGTCGGAGAACAGCCCCGTGAACGGCACCCCGGTGCCGATCAGCCGCTGGAAGAACTCCCTGGCCACAGGGGTGGCCACGGCCGCCGACGCGGCATCGTAGGACTCGAAGTACAGGTCGAGCGTCCGGTGCGCGGGAGTCGGTGTTCCGTCCTCCTTGGGCCAGACCTTCGCCGACTCCGTGCGCTGGAGCCCGGGGAGTCGCGCGGCGAGGGTGTGGATCTGCGGGTAGATCTTCTCGAACGCCGCGGGGTCTGCGGGGTTCTCGATGACGAGGGTGATCTTGGTGGTCATGATGCTCTGTCTTTCTTGGTGTTGTGTCGTGGTCGTGGGTCGAGTGCGGTGACGTTCACACGGCAGTCCGCTTCCGGAGCATCGCCGACAGGCGGATGCCCGAGATCAGGAAGAACACTGCTCCGAGCAGGGCATAGCCGGCGACGCCGATGATCGTGCCGTCGCCGCGCAGGCCCTGCAGGAGGAAAGCGGCGCCGGCGAAGAGGGAGATCCCGCCGGAGAGCATCTGTGGCACCTGTCCGCCCGCGCGGCGATTGCGGATGGCGGTGATCAGCTGCGGCAGGCCCGCACCGATCGCCCACGCGCCCCACACCGTGAGCGCGACGGCGGGGGAGGTCGATGCCCACCCCAGGACGATCGCGACGACCGTGCTGACGACGACATTGGCCCATTCCGACGCCTTCGCCCGGCGGGACCCGCCCTCGGCGCGGATCTGCCAGAACACCGACGCCGCGTCGAACAGCGGATACACGACGAGCAGGACGGTGAGGAGAGGACCGACGGCGCCGCCGGTCGAGATCAGCAGCGCCGCCCAGACGACGGTGAATCCGGCCCGGACGACATAGAGGCGGCGCAGCGCGCGGCGCAGGGCGGGAGAGGGGAGGGAATCGGACATGATCGGCCTTCTCTGAGGATGTTCGTCTAGTAGAGTTACTAGTACGTCTACATGGTGACCGTAGTTCATCGCCGCGCGGAGCGCAAGCACCGGCCGACCGCGAAGCATGGAATCCTTGACGAAGCGCCGCAACCTGCTCGACCGAGACCGGAGCCCGAAGTGCACGATGAGACGACCGCCCTCCCGGCGACGGCATCACCCGCGAGGAACACACGACAGCGGATCCTCGATGCCGCGAACGACCTCTTCTACGAGCACGGCATCCGGGCGACGAGCGCAGATCGCATCATCGAGCAGGTCGGCATCACCAAGGTCACGTTCTACCGGCACTTCCGCACGAAGAACGACCTCGTCGTCGCTTACCTCGAACGGCAGTCAGCGGCGGAGCAGGCGTGGATGAACAGCACCGTCGACGACGGCGATCCGCTTGCCACCATGCACACCATCGCGGCCGACATCGGCACGGCCAGCTGCAGCCCGGGCTTCCGCGGGTGCGCGTTCATCAATGCGGCTGCGGAGTACCCCGATCCGCACGACCCCGTCCGCCTCGCGGTGGCGGCGCACCGCGAGTGGATGATCGGCTTCTTCGCCGGGGTCGCCGGGCGGGCCGGAGTCCGTGATGCCGGCTCCGTGGCGAACCAGCTGATGATCCTGCGGGACGGGGCCATGGTCAACGGGTATCTCGGAGACCCCCTCGCACTGGCGACGTCTCTGGATGCCGGATTCTCGTCGATACTCGGCGCGGGCAACGCAGCAGGGGACTGACTGCACCGGCTCGAACGCTAGACGAGGTCGAAGGACTCGCGGATCGCAGGTTCGAGGGACGGGTAGCGGAACTCGAACCCGGCAGCGCTGAGCTTCTCCGGCAGCACCCAGCGGCTCTTGAGGACGAGCTCGGTCTCGGTGCGGATGCCGATGGCGCCCAGCTCGAGCATCCACCGCGGCATCGGGGGGCCGATGCGCACCCCCAGCCCCCGCCGCACCGTGGCCATGAACGCCACGTTGTCGACCGGGTGCGGCGCAGCGGCGTTCACCGGGCCGTCCAGAGTCGGCGTCTCCTCGAGGAATTCGATGATGCGGGCGACGTCCTCGACATGCACCCAGCTGAAGCGCTGGCGCCCGCGCCGTGCACCAGGCAGGTGCGCGGTCCCCGCCTCGCGCCGCGCACGGGAGACCGGCCAGCGGCCGTCGTACTGCGCGCCGCCGAGACCCAGCCGGGCGAGTGAGCGGATCGGTCCCAGCACGCCGCCGTGACCGAGCACGATGGCGGAGCGCAACGCCACGCGCCGGGTCTGCGGCAGGTCATCTGCGAACAGCGCCTGCTCCCAGGCCTTGGCGACCTCGACCGAGAACCCGGAGCCGATCTCACCGGTCGACTCCGTCATCGGACGGTCCTCGGCGTGCCGGTAGATCGTCGCGGTCGACGAGTTCACCCAGAGCGCGGGCGGAGCGGACGCACGCGCGATCGCCGTGCTGAGTGACGACGTCGTCTCGAGACGGGACCGGAAGATCTCCGCGCGATTCTCCGGCGTGTACCGGCAGTTGACGCTCTTACCTGCCAGGCCGATGACGAGCTCTGCGCCGTCGACGGCACGATCGATCGCCGTCTGGTCGCCCCAGGCGATATCGGCTCCCGACCGCGAGATCGTCAGCACCTCTCGGCCGGCCTCCCGCAGCCGCGGTAACAGGTATCGGCCCATGAATCCCGTTGAGCCGCCGATCACGACGCGTCCTGTGCTCATCGCTGTGCCTCCTCGATCCGATAGTCGAACGATCCTCGGTACTCGTAGAGCCGGCCGAGAACGGGGGCGTCGATCGTGAGCTCGACCCGCTGGCGTTCGACGTCGTCGTCATAGCGCTCAGAGAGACGGACCACGGGGGACAGGAAGCGAGGCAGTCGCAGCCGCAGACCGCCGAGACGGATGCCGACCGCCCGGCTCGTGAGTCGCAGGCCACCGCGATGCACGTCGAGATCGAAGCAGGCGGCTATCAACCCTGGCTCCCCGAGTTCGTCGACGACCCTGCCGTGCCGGGTCAGCGCGACCGCGTCGTGCATCGTCCAGTCGCCGGAACTCAGATAAAAGGTGCGCTCCGCGATCGCACGCGAGGCGATCGTGCGGTTCTCGACGCGGAACGGCACGTCGCGCTCGTGGCCGGCGGCGATGACGCCGTGTCGTTCGAGCATCCGCAGCACGGGCCACAGCCAGCGGCGCGGCGTGCCGACCACATCGAATACACCCTCGCCGATGCCGACACGGCCCTCGGGGATCGCCGTGAAGTACGCGCGCAGCCGCGGATGCAACTCGTCGATGCGTTCCCCGAGCGCCCGTGCATAGGGGGACTGCGGAACCGGCGTCACCGATCCCGCAGCTTCACGAGCCGCTCGTGACCGGTCTCCTCGAGCTCGGCGAGATCGTCGCGCGACTTCAGGAACTCCGAGAACGAGCGGTAGCCGAGGGCCTTCTCACTGAACGAGGGATCCATCCGGCGCATGTGCGTCTTCACCGCCGAGCTGTGCAGCCACTCGTCGGCGTCCGCTTTGTCATGACCGAGGCGCAGAGCACGCTGGAGCAGCTCCGTGGCCTCCGCCTGCTCGTCCTGATTCGCGGCCGGCACGACCTTCGCCCGCGCTGCCCGGGTCTTCGGGGCCTTGCTCTTGGTCGCCGGTTCCGAGGTCTCGACCACCTCGACGGTCGCAGGCGCGCTCCGATTCGGCCGCACCACGCCGGGCAGGGAGTCGTACGACTCGAACTCGTCGCACGCCGCGGCCAACGACTTCGCCGTGGAACCCGCGACGCCGACGCCGATGACGTAGCGGCCGAGGCGCTTGCACCGCTGCGCCAGCGGAACGTAATCGCTGTCGCCCGCGACGATCACGGCGTGCGTGAGGTCGGGAAGCCGGAACATGTCCTCGACGGCATCGACGGCCAGGCGGATGTCCGCGCCGTTCTTGGCGTACGCCGCGGCGGGGAACAGCTGCACGAGATCGACCGCCCTCGCGACGAGCTGTGAGCGGTACTCGGCGTTCACCGGGGACGACCAGTCCGCGTAGGCCCGTGTGAGCACCAGGGTGCCGAAGGACGCCGCATAGTCGATGATGGCGCCGACATCGATCATCGCCGCCTTGAGCCGCTCGGTGACCTCGGGATCGTCGGGCCGTTCCACGATGCGCTGGCGGTCCTTGCCGTAGGCGTTGCGCCCGTGCACCCGGTCGTACCAGGAGATGACGATGTTGTCGAAGTCCAGATAGACGGCGACGCGCGCCTCGGATGCCTCAGCCATGGTGGTCCTCCTCGTTCGGGTATCGCACGCCGATCTGCGCCCTCACCTCATCGAGCGTGCCGATGATCGCGACGCTCTCGGCGATCGGCAGCAGGTCGGAGTCGCGCTCGCCGTCGGCGATCAGTCGTTCGGCCGCCAGCGCCTGGTACTCCATGCCGCGTCCGGCGACCTCGGACGAGTACTCCTCGATCACCGCGCCGTCGGGCCGCACCACGCGGAAGCTCGTCGGGGTGTACCAGACCCGATCGATGTCGATGCGCGCGTCGGTGCCGATGATGCTCGCGGCGTCGGGGCCGGCGGCCCTGGACGACGACAGGGTGGTCGAGAGCGCGCCGCCCGCGTGCGTCATCACGGTCGCGACCTCGGTGTCGGCGCCGGTGTCGCCGAGTCGCGCGACCGCCCGCACGCTCGTCGGAGCGCCCAGCACATCCGACACGAACGAGATCGGGTAGATCCCGAGATCGAGCAGTGCACCGCCGCCGAGTGCGAGGTCGTTGAGCCGGTGCGTCGGGTCGGAGGGGAGGAGCTGCGTGTGATCGGCGGTCACCGCGCGGATGTCGCCGAGCGTGCCCGCCGCGATGATCTCGCGTATGCGCGCCATGTGCGGCAGATAGCGGGTCCACATCGCCTCCATCACGAGCAGGCCGCGCTCGGCGCCGAGCCGCTGCAGATCCTCGGCCTCGGCCCTGTTCACGGTGAAGGCCTTCTCGACGAGCACGTGCTTGCCCGCCTCGAGCGCGAGCCGTGCGTTCGCGTGGTGCAGCGGGTGCGGGGTGGAGACGTAGACGATGTCGATCTCGGTGTCCGCCACGAGGGCCTCGTAGGACGCGTGCGCACGAGGGATGTCGAAGCGCTCGGCGAAGGCGTCGGCGGATTCCTGCGAGCGCGACCCCACGGCGGCGAGATCGAGGCCCGCGGTGCGCAGATCAGCGGCGAAGGCGCCGGCGATGCCGCCGGTCGCGAGGATTCCCCATCGAAGACCAGTCATGGACCCAGCCTATGGCGTCAGGGGACGAGCACGATCTTGCCGTCGGCCGCATGCGACTCGACCAGTTCATGTGCGCGCGCGGCCTGATCGAGCGGGAGCTCCTGGCCCAGTTCGACCACGAAGTCGCCAGCGGCGATGAGCGCGATCGTCGCGGGCACGGCCTCGGCGCGCCAGGCGAGCTCCTGCTCGGTGAGGGGGACCGGGGAGCCGCCGGAGAACGCACGGATGCCGAAGGACGCGGCATCCGGTCCGCGCACGATCGTCGCGATGCGGTCGCGGTCCTCGACGAGGGCGAGGGAGGTCTCGATCGCCTCGTCGGTCCCCGCTCCGTCGAGGGCGACCGTCACGGGCCCTGGTGCGACCTCGCGCACCCGCTCCAGAAGACCGTCGCCGTAGGCGACCGGGATCGCCCCGAGGTCACGCAGCTGCTCGTGTCGGGCCGGCTTGCCGGTGGCGATCACGGTCGCGCCCCAGGCGACGGCGAACTGGACCGCCGCCTGACCCACGGAGCCCGATCCCGCGTGCACGAGCAGCACGTCTCCCTCGGCGACGCCGAGAGAGCGCAGGGACTGGTACGCGGTGCCCGCCGGGATGCCGACACCCGCGGCCTCAGCGGCGGTCACGCTGTCGGGGAGGAGCGTCAATCGCTCGGACGGGACGGCGAGTTCGGAGGCGTACGTGCCGAGGGTGTCGCGGATCGCGACGCGGTCGCCGATCGCGAACCCGTCGACTCCGGGACCGACGCTCGTGACGACGCCCGCACCGTCGGTGCCGACGCGCCGCGGTTCCTCGATCGGCGGGGAGGGGCGCTTACCGCTGCGCAGTTTCGCGTCGATCGGATTGACACCGGCCGCCTCGATCCGCACGACCACCTCGCCGCTGCCGACGACGGGCTCGGGGATCTCGATCTGATGGAGGACGTCGGGGGAGCCGAACTCGGTGTACACGATCGCGCGGGTCATGCGACCAGGCTACCCGCGGCGGATCACCGGGCGGCGAGCGCCTTCGTGATCCGCTGGGGCGAGACCGGCTGCGCGGTGCCGAGTCGCTGCGCGAACACGCTGATGCGGTACTCCTCGAGCAGCCAGCGCGTCTCGACGAGGTGCGGGGCTGCGCCGGGCGCGAGAGGGAAGGTGCCGCCGGCGTCGGTATAGGCCGCCGCCATGCGTTCGTACTCGCTCATCCGGGTACGGTCCTTGCCGGGTTCGCTGGCGAGCGTCTTCAGACGGTCGAGCATTCCGTCGAGGTAACGCGGGAAGTGCGCCAGGCGATCGACGCCCGCTGCCGAGATGAACCCGGGATGCAGGAGAGCGGTCAGCTGTGTGCGGATGTCGTTCAGCGGGCCGAGGAGGGCGAGCGAGTTCTGCGACTTGATCGCGCGTTCCACGTCGCGGGACTTCGTCAGGATCCGCGCGACGAGCGAGACGCAGGCGAAGAGCTCGTCGACGAGGGTGGCGGAGATCTGGTCGCGCGCGGCCTCGAACGCGGCGCGCGTGCGGATGGGGCCGCGGGAGTCGAGGGCGCGGCGGGCCACCGCCGCCCTGGCGTCCTCGATGAGGGCGGCTGCGTTCTGGTACGGCGATGCGGCGAGCGCGAGCTTCTCCTGACCGGTCAGGTGCTCCTGCACGTACGACGATGGGGTCGGGACGCCGAGGAGGACGAGCCGGAGCACGCCGTCACGGGTCGCCTCGGCTGCGGCATCCGCTGTGGCTTCGACGCGCACCGCGACGGTCTTGCCCTGATCGACGATCGCCGGGTACCCCCGCACCACGCCGCCGGCGACGCGGGTGTCGAGAACCTCGGGGAGGTCATCGAATGTCCAGGCGGTGAGTCCCTCCTGCTCGATCGGCGCGCGGACGGAGGCGGCGGCGACGGCGGATGCCCGGTCGGAAGCGCCGCGTGCCGGAGCGCCGAGCGATCGGCTCACGCTGCTGCGGGCGCGATCGGCGAGCTTCGACTGCAGCGCCCGCAGGTCGCGTTCCGATCCGACCACGCGGCCGCGTTCGTCGACGGCACGGAAGTTCATGCGCAGGTGGGCGGGCACACGCTCGTCGTCGAAGTCGTCCGCCGACACCCGCTGGTTCGCCAACGGCTGGATGAGCCGCGCGAGCGCCTCCTTCAGCGTGCGCGTGGGGCGTCCGCCGTGGTTCTCCGGACCGTCTTCGGCGAGCTCTGCGCCGAACCTGTCGGCCCAGTCGGCGGCCGGGACGACATGACGGCGTATGGCCTTCGGCAACGCCCGCAGCAGACCGGTCACGAGTTCGGCGCGCAGCCCAGGCACCTGCCAGTCGAAGCCGGTGTCCTCGATCTGGGCGAGCAGCGCCAGGGGGACGACGACGCTCACGCCGTCGTCGGCCGCGCCCGGTTCGAACCGATAGGCCAGCCCCAGCACCTGGTCGCCCTGCGACCACCGGGTCGGGAACTCGCTGCGATCTGCGCGGCTGTCGTCGTCGACGAGGTCGGCCTCGCGCATGACGAGCAGCTTCGGCGTTGCGGTGAGCGCGTCGCGCCACCACTTCTCGAACGAGCGCACGTCGAACACCTCGGCGGGGATGCGCTCGTCGTAGAAGCGGAACACCGCCTCGTCGCCTGCGAGGATGTCGCGTCGGCGCTCCCGCTCCTCGAGCTTCTCGAGGCGCTTGCGGAGCTCGGCGTTGCTGCGCCAGAAGGCGCTGACCCGCTTGTCGATGCGGCTGGGATCCCATTCGCCGTCGACCAGCGCGTGCCGCACGAACATCTCGCGGGACGCGGCGCGGTCGATGCGGGCGAACTGCACCCGGCGGCGGGGGATGATCTCGACTCCGAACAGCGTGACCTTCTCGAAGGCCACGGCCGCGCCGGCGTCCTTCGACCAGTGCGGTTCGCTGACCTGCCGCTTGGCGAGGTCGCCGGCGAGAGACTCCGCCCATGCGGGGTCGATCGACGCGACGGTGCGTGCGAAGGTGCGCGAGGTCTCGACGATCTCGGCGGCCATGACCGCCTGCGGGCTCTTCTTGCGCAGGCCCGAGCCGGGGAAGATCGAGAAGCGGATGCCGCGCGCGCCGCGGTACTCGGCGGTGCGGCGCTTCTTGGGGTCGGCACCCTTGCCAGTGGTGCGCTCGTCGAGGATGCCGATCTGCGAGAGGAGTCCTGCCAGGAGCGCGCGGTGCACGGCATCCGGATCGGCCGTCGTGTCTTCGCTCCGGTCGCGGACCAGGGTGCGCAACTGGCGGTGCACATCGAACCACTCGCGGACGCGGACGTAGTTCAGATGCTCATTGCGGCACATGCGTCGGAAGGCGCTGGAGCCGAGCTCGCGCTGCTGCTCGCGCAGATGGTTCCACAGGTTCAGCAGCGCGAGGAAGTCGCTCGTCGGATCGGTGAAGCGCGCGTGCAGGCGATCCGCCTCATCGCGCACGCCCTGTGACGCCTCGGCGGACGGGCGTTCGCGCACGTCCTGGATCGACAGCCCGGCGACGATCGGGAGCACCGCACCGATGACGCCGGTGCGACCGGCTTCGACGATCATGCGTGCGAACCGCGGATCCATCGGCATGCGCGAGATGTCGCGACCGATGCGGGTCAGGGTGACCCTGTCTTCCGGTCCCTGAGCCTGTCGAAGGGCACCCAGCTCGGTGAGCAGGTCGAACGCGGATTTGACCCCCCGAGAATCGGGCGGCGTGAGGAAGGGGAAGTCCGTGATATCGCCGAAGCCGAGCGAGAGCATCTGCAGCACGACCGAGGCGAGCGAGGTGCGCAGGATCTCGGGTTCGGTGAACTCGGGGCGACCGGTGAAATCGTCCTCGGCGTAGAGACGGATCGCGATGCCGTCGCTCGTGCGGCCGGCTCTTCCCGACCGCTGATTGGCGGATGCCTGCGAGACCGGTTCGATAGGCAGCCGCTGCACCTTGGAACGGTTGCTGTACCGCGAGATGCGGGCGGTGCCGGTGTCGATGACGTACTTGATACCCGGTACCGTGAGGCTCGTCTCGGCGACGTTGGTCGCGAGCACCACGCGGCGACGGATGCCGGCGACCGTCGATCGCTCGAACACGCGATGCTGTTCGGCGGCGGAGAGGCGGCCATAGAGCGGGAGCACCTCGACGGGCGCGGTCTGTGATCGGTATGCGCCGCGGACCGCGTCGGCCGCGTCGCGGATCTCGGCCTCGCCGGGCAGGAACACCAGCACGTCGCCGGGAGCCTCACGATCGAGCTCGCGCAGCGCGGCGACGATCTCGCCCACCTCGTCGTCCTCCGACTCCTCGGTGCGCGCCCGGTAGCGGATCTCCACCGGGTACGTTCGCCCCGACACCTCGATGATCGGGGCAGGGCACCCCTCGGCATCCGCGAAGTGCGCCGCGAAGCTCTCAGGGTCGATCGTCGCCGAGGTGATGATCACCTTGAGGTCGGGCCGCTCCGGCAGGATGCGCACGAGATAGCCGAGCAGGAAGTCGACGTTGAGCGAGCGCTCGTGCGCCTCGTCGATGATGATCGTGTCGTAGCGGCGCAGCAGCCGGTCGCGATGGATCTCGTTCAGCAGGATGCCGTCGGTCATCAGCGCGATGCGCGTCTGGTCCGACACCTGATCGGTGAAGCGGACCTTGTAGCCGACGAGGCCGCCGAGATCGACCTGCAGCTCCTCGGCGACACGCTCGGCGATCGTGCGCGCCGCGAGCCGCCGGGGCTGCGTGTGCGCGATGCGCTCGCGGCCCAGTTCGAGCGCGATCTTGGGCAGCTGCGTCGTCTTGCCCGACCCGGTCGCGCCGGCGACGATCACGACCTGGTGGTCGCGGATGGCGTCGGAGATCTCGTGCCGGGCGGCGCTGACCGGCAGCTCCGGGGGATAGGCGATCACGGGGGAGGACATGGCCCTCCATCGTATGACGCCGCGGCCCGCCTACGATCATCGGGTGAGCAGTCTGCAGCGGTGGGTCCGCGAGTTCGGCCGTCCCCCACGCATCCTCGGCCTCGACGTGGCCAGAGGTCTCGCGATCATCGGCATGGCCGGAGCGCACATCGGCGACGCGCCCGACCTCGTCTGGAGCGACCCCGAGACCTGGGCCGGGATCGTGCACGGCCGCTCATCGATCCTGTTCGCCGTGCTCGCCGGGGTGTCCGTCGCCCTGATGACCGGACGCTCGGCCGGACCCGACCCGCAGCGGCTGCCGAGCATCCGACTGGGGCTCGTCGGGCGAGGTGCGGTCGTCTTCGTCATCGGCATCCTGCTCGAATACCTGAACACGCCGATCGCCGTGATCCTCACGCTCTACGGACTCATCTACGTCGCGGTGATCCCGTTCCTGCGCTGGCGGCCCTGGCAGCTGCTCACCGCCGCCGGCGGGCTCGCACTGCTGGGGCCGGCGCTCCTGGCACTCGTGAACGCGCTCACGCTGCATCCGTTCGGCGCCGGCATCGGCTTCGTGATCTCGGGCAGCTATCCGATCACGGTGTGGATGGCGTTCGTCTTCGCGGGCATGGCGCTGGGGCGGCTGCACGTGGACACGATCCGCACGGCCGCCCTCACGCTCTTCACCGGCATCGGTCTCGCGATCATCGGCTACGGCCTGGGTGCGGTGGGCGTCGCGTGGGGAGCGGCGGCGGATCCCGGCATCCCCTACCAGGAGGCCGCCCCCGGGTGGGACGGCTATCCGGAGTCGCTGATCGCCACGGATCCGATCGGCTCGATGATCCGCGCGGTGCTGGCCGTCGACGCGCACAGCGGCGGCACCGCCGAGATCCTCGGATCGGGAGGATTCGCGCTCGCCGTGATCGGAGCCTGTCTGCTCGCGAGCCGCGCGTTCCGGGTGCCGCTGCTGCCACTCGGCGCTCTCGGCTCCATGCCGCTGTCGGCATACAGCGCGCACATCCTTGTGATCGCTCTCATCTCCGGACCGGGGGCCTTCTACACCGACGGGCTGTTCTGGGTGATCCTTTCGCTCGGGCTCATCCTCGTCGCGACCGTGTGGTCGGTCTTCGCAGGTCAGGGTCCGCTCGAGCGCCTCACCGCTCGGGCGGCGCGGGCGATGGCGGCCCCGCCGTCCGCGGCCCGTCCTAGGCTGGATGCATGACGATTCCTGCACTCGAACTGAACGACGGCCATTCCATCCCGCAGCTCGGCTACGGCGTCTTCAAGGTGCCCGCCGACGAGACCGAGCGTGCGGTGAGCGAAGCCCTCGAGATCGGCTACCGCCACATCGACACCGCTGCGATCTACGGCAACGAAGAGGGCGTGGGCGCGGCGATCGCCGCCTCCGGCATCGCTCGCGATGAGCTCTTCATCACCACCAAGCTCTGGAACGACCGCCATCACGGCGAGGAGCCCCGCGCCGCGATCGGCGAGAGCCTCGAGAAGCTCGGCCTCGAACAGGTCGACCTCTACCTCGTGCACTGGCCGACGCCCGCCAAGGACGACTACGTGCACGCCTTCGCGAAGCTCGTCGAGCTGCGTGAGGCGGGGCTGACCCGCAGCATCGGCGTCTCGAACTTCCTCGTCGAGCACCTCGAGCGCACGGTGGCCGAGACGGGCGTCACCCCCGCGGTCAACCAGATCGAGCTGCACCCGGCGTACCAGCAGCGCGACGTCGTCGAGTGGGCGACGGCGCACGGCGTGCGCATCGAGTCGTGGGGTCCGCTCGGTCAGGGCAAGTACGATCTGTTCGGCACCCCGGCGATCGCGGATGCCGCGTCGGCGCACGGTGTGACCCCCGCGCAGGCCGTGCTGCGGTGGCACCTGCAGAAGGGCTTCATCGTGTTCCCGAAGTCGGTGCGCCCCGAGCGTCTGCGCGAGAACCTCGACGTGTTCGGCTTCGAGCTGACGGATGCCGAGATCGCGGCGATCGACGCTCTCGACCCGCTCGACGGCAGCGGCCGCGTCGGTGCGCACCCGACCGAGGTGAACTGAGTCCCCACGCTCGCACCCCGGCCTTCCATGACGCCCCGTGTCGCTTCGCGCGACGCGGGGCGTCGTCGTGAGTAGCGTCGAGGGCATGACTGATCCGTACCGCGTCGTCGCCGTCTCCGGCTCGCTCCACGAGCCGAGCAAGACCACCGCGCTCATCCGTGCGATCGCCGCCGCGATCGCCGAGCGCGCTGAGGTGACGGTCGAGGTGATCGAGCTCACCGACATCGGTCCGTCGCTCGCCGGTGCGCTGCGCCGGGACCAGCTTCCCGCCTCGGTCGAGGAGAAGATCGTCGCGATCGAGGAGGCCGACCTGCTCATCGTCGGCAGCCCCGTCTACCGTGCGTCGTTCACCGGGCTGTTCAAGCACCTCTTCGACTTCGTCGGCCAGTACGCGCTCGTCGGCAAGCCCGTGCTCCTGGCCGCCACAGGTGGCGGAGAGCGTCATGCCCTCATCATCGAGCATCAGCTGCGCCCGCTGTTCGCGTTCTTCCAGGCGCTCACGCTGCCGCTCGGCGTGTACGCCAGCGACACCGACTTCGATCGCTACGAGATCACGTCCGAGGTGCTCCACTCGCGCATCGCGCTCGCGGCCGAGCGAGCCCTGCCGCTCGTGAACTACGCGGCCTCGCGGCCCGTCGACCTGCTCGTCGGCTGACCCGAACATCGACAGCGCCGTTCGCCGGCCAGGGCGGCGTAGCGTTGCGAGCATGACGAACCGGCTCGCCGACGCTCTCAGCCCCTATCTGCGCGCACACGCGGACAATCCCGTGGACTGGTACCCCTGGGGCGAGGCGGCGTTCGCCGAGGCCCGCCGCCGCGACGTTCCGGTCATGGTCTCGATCGGCTACTCGACGTGTCACTGGTGCCATGTGATGGCCAGGGAATCGTTCGCCGACCCGTCGATCGCCGCGCAGCTCGCCGAGGGCTTCGTCGCGGTGAAGGTCGATCGCGAGGAGCATCCGGAGGTCGACGGCGCGTACATGGCCGCCGCCTCCGCATTCACGCAGAGCCTCGGCTGGCCGTTGAC
This sequence comes from Microbacterium sp. ZW T5_45, assembly GCF_044987415.1. Classification (NCBI taxonomy): domain Bacteria; kingdom Bacillati; phylum Actinomycetota; class Actinomycetes; order Micrococcales; family Microbacteriaceae; genus Microbacterium; species Microbacterium sp. ZW T5_45. The sequence continues at coordinate 33,202 of NZ_JBJDRJ010000023.1, forward strand.
CGTGTTCACGACGCCGCAGGGTCGCGTCTTCTACGCCGGCACGTACTGGCCCCCGGAGGCGCGCGCCCCGCTGCCGGCCTTCCGCGACGTCCTCTCCGCGGTCGGCGAGGCGTGGAGCGAGCGCAGAGCGCAGGCCGAGGAGTCCGCCGAGGCGGTCTCCGACGCCCTGCGACGGGCCGCCGCGACCACACCGCAGGCGGAACCGGACGAGGCGGCGCTCGCCGCGGCGGCGCGCGCGATCGCGGCGAACGAGGACTCCCGCTTCGGCGGCTTCGGGGGCGCGCCGAAATTCCCCGTCGCGACCGTGCTGCGTTTCCTGCAGAGCCCGGTGGTGCGTCGTGCGGCTCCGGACGCGGCCGCAGTCGCCGAGCGCGCGCTCGCCGCGATGACGGCATCCGATCTGCGCGACCACGACGGCGGGTTCTTCCGCTACGCGACGCAGCGCGACTGGAGCGTTCCGCACTACGAGCGGATGCTCACCGACAACGCGCAGCTCCTCGGGGTGGCGGTCGATGCCGGCGATCGCACGGCGGCCCGGGGGATCGCAACGTTCCTCCTCGACGTGCTCCGCCGCCCCGACGGCGGTTTCGGCGCCGCCCAGGACTCCGAGTCGTGGATCGACGGCGAGCGCAGCGAGGGCGGCTACTACCTGCGCCCGCCGGTCGAACGTGAGGGCCTCGAGCCGCCGCGGGTCGACGCCAAGGTCATCACCGGCTGGAACGGACTGGCGATCGCCTCGCTGGCCCGCGCGGGAGCCGCGATGGGTGAGCCGGGGTGGATCGACGTGGCAGCGGATGCCGCGAGGGGCGTGCTCGACACGAACCGCAGCTCGCACGGCGCCATCGTGCGCACGTCCGTCGACGGCGTGGCATCGGATGCCGTCGCCACGGCATCCGATCTCGCACTGCTCGCCGAGGGGCTGTTCGCGCTCTCCGCGGCGACCGGCGATGCGGACTGGGCGCGTGAGGCGAGGGACCTGGTGGATCTCGCGCTCGACGGTGTCGGCGGGGATCCGCTGCTGGCGGCGCACGGCATCGCGGTCGCACCGGATCAGACCGACGGCGACCTGCCGTCGGACGCGGCCGCGTTGGCGGCGGCGGCTCTCACGGCCTGGCGGTTCGGCGCGGGGGAGCACTACCGGGATGCGGCGACGGAGATCGTGCGCTCGCTCACCGCGCGCGCCCTCGAACAGCCCTTCGCGCACGGCAGCCTGCTGAGCGCCGCCGCAGGGCTCGGAGAGCCGCCACGGCAGATCGTCGTGGTGACGTCGTCGTCCGACGGGGCGCTCGCCGCGGCCGCTCGCGCCGCCGATGCGGATCTCGTGGCGGTCGTGACTCCGGCGCAGGCGGCGGCCTTCGAGGCTGCGGGATTCGAGCTGTTCGACGGGCGGGCGGGCGTGCCGGAGCGCGTCTACGACTGTCGTGGATTCGTGTGCCTGCTGCCGATCAGCGACCCGGCGGAGGTCATGGCCGCGCGCTGACTTCATCGTCGGCCGCGGGCTGGGCAGTCTGCTCAGCGATTCGCGATCTGAACGGCCTCCGCTGCGCGCGGTGCGCAGGTATCGCTGCACGGATTGCCCAGTGCGCGGCATCCGGTCTAGGGTGACCCGACAGCGGCCGGACGCATCCGGCCGGCACGGATCACAGCAAGGACGCTCTGACGATGACTCTTCCCACCCGCGCCGGACTCGACGCCGTTCCCGCCTACCGACAGGGGCGCTCGGCCCCGGCAGGTGCCTCCAAGCTCTCGTCCAACGAGTCCCCGCACCCGCCGCTGCCCGCCGTGCTCGCCGCGGTGCACGACAGGCTCGGCACCATCAACCGGTACCCCGACATGAGCGCCGCGGCACTGCGTGCGCAGCTCGCCGTGCGCTACGAGGTCGATGTCGACCTCGTGACGGTGGGCGCCGGATCCGTCGAGCTCGCGGCACAGCTCATCCACGCGGTCGCGGGGGAGGGTGACGAGGTGATGTTCGCCTGGCGCTCGTTCGAGGCCTATCCGTCGCTCGTCCGCATCGCCGGCGCGACGCCCGTCGCGGTGCCGCTGAACGCCGGGCACGCCCACGATCTCGACGCGATGCTCGCCGCCATCACACCGCGCACCCGTGCGATCTTCGTCTGCAACCCGAACAACCCCACCGGGACGGTCGTGAGCGCCGCAGACCTCGAGCGCTTCGTCGCGGCGGTCCCGCAGCGCATCCTCGTGGTCATCGACGAGGCCTACGTGCACTTCGACCGCACCGACAGTTACGGGGCCGGCATCGAACTGTTCCGCCGGCATCCGCACGTCGCGGTGCTGCACACGTTCTCGAAGGCCTACGGGCTCGCGGGTCTCCGCATCGGCTACGCCATCGCCCCGCGCGAGGTCGCCGAGAACCAGCGCAAGGTCGCCGTCCCGTTCGGGGTGACCGATCTCGCTCAGACGGCGGCGCTCGCGTCTCTGGATGCGGAGGACGAGCTCGCCCTGCGCATCGACGAGGTCGTCGAGCAGCGCGATCGGCTCCACGAGCTGCTCGTGGACGCCGGATGGCCCGCCGTCGCCTCGCAGGCGAACTTCGTCTGGGTGCCGGCGGGAGACCGCACCGCGGAACTCGAGACGCTGCTCCGCGACGGAGGTGTGATCACCCGCGCGTTCCCCGGCGAGGGCGTGCGCATCTCCTCCGGGAGCGTCGAAGACATCGACCGCGTCGCCGCCGCGCTCGTGCGCGAGGAGGCGATCGCATGACCGAGGTCCCCACCACCACGACCACCACCAAGGGGCTGCACCCGGGGCTCACACGCCGGCAGATCTCGATGATGGGACTCGGCGGCGCGATCGGTGCCGGTCTGTTCGTCGGCTCCGGCCAGGCGATCGGCATCGCAGGCCCCGCGGTGCTGATCTCATACTTCGTCGCCGGCGGCATCGTCGTGCTCGTGATGGCGATGCTCGCCGAGATGGTCGCGGCGCGGCCGAGCTCCGGCGCCTTCAGCTCGTATGCGCAGAAGGCCATGGGGCGCAGCGCCGGCAGCGCGGTCGGATGGCTGTACTGGATCCAGCTCGTCGTGGTGATCGCGGCGGAGGCCACGGGCGCCGGCGGCATCATCGCGGGCTGGGTGCCCGGCATCCCCGCCTGGGTCTGGGTGCTCGTCTTCGTCGTCGCGCTCACCGCCGTGAACCTCTTCGGCGTGCGCAACTACGGCCGCTTCGAGTTCTGGTTCGCCGCGATCAAGGTCGCCGCCATCATCGCCTTCCTCGTCGTGGGGGTGTGCGCCATCGTCGGGCTGATCCCTGGCGTCCCGGCCACGGGCGTGGGCAACGTCGTCGCGCACGGCGGCTTCGCCCCGAACGGTGCGGCGGGTATCGCCGCGGCCCTCCTCATCGTGGTGTTCGCATTCGGCGGGACCGAGGTCGTCGCGATCGCGGCGGCGGAGTCCGACGACCCATCGCGGAACATCCGGCGCATCGTGCGCGAGGTGCTCGTGCGCATCCTCATCTTCTACGTCGGCTCGATCTTCGTGATCGTCGCGGTCCTGCCGTGGAACGACCCCGCCGTCACCGCCGGTCCGTTCTCGGCGGTCCTGAACACGCTCGAGGTGCCAGGTGTGGGGCTCGTGATGGACGCCATCGTCGTCATCGCGCTGTTGTCGGCCATGAACGCGAATATCTACGGTGCCTCGCGCATGGCGTACTCGCTCGGCGAGCGCGGACTCGCCCCGCTCGCCGCGACCCGCACGAGCGCGAAGGGCGTGCCCTACGTCGCGGTGCTGGCGTCGGTCGCCTTCGGCTTCGTCACGGTGGCCCTCAACTGGGCCTTCCCCGACACCGTTCTGCCCGCGCTGCTCAATGTCGTCGGGTCGACGCTGCTCGTGATCTGGACTTCGACGGCCGTGTCGCAGATCATCCTGCGGCGCCGAGCCGATCGCGCCGGGGAGGAGCTGCCGATGCGCATGTGGGGCTTCCCCTGGCTGTCATGGCTGTGCCTGGCACTGCTCGCCCTCGTGGTGGCGCTGACGATGATCGATCCCGGCGCGCGACTGCAGCTGCTGCTGACGATCGCCCTGACCGCGGCCCTGCTGCTGGTCGCTCGACTCACACGCGGCGCCTCGCGCCCCGGAGTCGTCCGGGAGCCGTGACGTGCACATCGATCGGCTCGACGCCGCTCTCATCAGACTGCTCACCGAGGAGCCGCAGCTCCCGATCCTCGAGTGCGCCCGGCGGCTCGGCATCGCCCGGGGGACGGCGACGAGCAGGCTCGCGCGTCTGCACGAGGGCGGAGTGATCGACGCGATCGTGCCACGGGTCGAACCCGCGGGCTTCGGCTACGGGCTCGTGGCGTTCTGCCTCGTCGAGATCGATCAGAAGATCGGTCACGACGAGGTCGCCGCAGCGCTCGCCGATGCGGTCCCCGAGATCGTCGACATGCACACGGTGACGGGGATCAGCGACATGCAGCTGCGCCTGGTCGCCCGCGACGCCGTACAGCTGCAGGAGGTGCTCGACCGGGTGGCGGTAGTCCCGGGGGTGGCGAGGACGGCCTCGTCGATCGCCATGCGCACGCACCTGTCCGGGCGGGTGCTGCCGCTCGTCGAGCATGTCGCTCTCGGGGTGAAGGACTGACTCAGACCCAGCCGGGCAGCCAGTTGTGCAGCAGCCAGAACTCGTACGGCACGCTCATCCCCGTCCACACCGGGTAGTAGAACGCCGAAACGGCCACGACCACGACGAGGAAGACGGCCACCGTGCGCTGACCGGCCTGACGTCTGTGCAGGGCGTCTCCCGCGCGGCCGGCGATCTCGCGCAGGGTCAGCGCGAGCGCGAGCACGAGGAACGGCATCATCGCCACCGTGTAGAACTGGAAGATCGTGCGCTCGGGGAAGAGCAGCCACGGGACCCAGGTCGCCGCCAGGCCGACGAGCGGCCAGGCGAACGCGGTGTCGAAAGTGCCTCGACCGAGCAGGAATCGCACCAGACGGTAGACCAGATAGACGGCGGCGGCGACGCCGGCCCACCAGATCAGCGGGTTCGGGATGCTGGAGACCACGGCGATGCAGTGGTCGGTGCCGCACGACGTCGTGTCGCTGTCGACCCAGACCGCCGTCGGGCGCAGCAGCAGTGGCCACTCCCACGCCGGGCTCGCGTACGGGTGGCCGCTGACCAGACCCACATGGAAGTTCAGGATCGACTGGTGGTACTTCCACAGCGCGATCAGGGGATTCGGGTCCGCGGTGCGGCCCCAGCCACCGTTCGTCACGAGCCACCCCGTCCAACTGGCGAGGTACACGACGAGCGCGGGGACGACGAGGAGGACGAACGACACCGGGCCCTGTCGGAACACCGCGGCGGAGGGCCAGAGCACGGTGCCCGCACGCCGGCGGGCCAGGGCGTCGGTCACCACGACGTAGAGACCGAAGGCGGCGAGGGCGTAGAGCCCAGACCACTTCACCGCGCAGGCGGCACCCAGCGCGACCCCCGCGGCGACGAGCCACGGGCGTCTCCAGAGCACGCGCCCCCAGAGCGGCTCCGGGGTCTCGTCATCGCGGCGCTGCACCACGGGTATGGTCCGTTCGCGGTCGATGAGCACGAACAGCACCCCGAGCATGAGGAAGAACGTGAGGATGCCGTCGAGCAGGGCGGTACGGCTCAGCACGATGCTCAGGCCGTCGATGGCCAGCAGCAGGCCCGCGATCGAGGCGACGACGACCGAGCCGCTGAGCCTTCGGGCGATGAGGTACGTGAGCAGCACCGTGCCGACCCCGAGCAGAGCGGTCGCGAGGCGCCAGCCCACGCTGTTGTCGGGCCCGCCGATCGACATTCCCAGCGCGATCAGCCACTTCCCCAGCGGCGGATGCACGATGAACGAGCCCTTCTCGTCGAGCGGCAGCTGCTGGAGGGTGAGGAAGGCCTCGTTCGCGTTCTCACCCCAGGTGCCCTCGTAGCCCAGCGTCCACAGCGACCAGGCGTCCTTGACGTAGTAGGTCTCATCGAACGCGAGCTGGTGCGGGTGCCCGAGGTTGACCAGTCGCAGCACGGCGGCGAGCAGAGTGATCACCAGCGGGGCGAACCACCGGATCATGCGGCCCCACTCAGGACCGAGCACGACCGCGTCGCGCAGCCGCTCGTAGCGCGTCGGCCTGTCGTCGAACGGGGGCAGCAGCGGCACGGGCGCGGTCGCGGGCTGCGCCCGCTCGTCGGGCCGGGGATCGGTCACCCGGTACAGCCTAGACAACGCGCATAGGCTGAACGGGTGATCATCCTCGCAGCCACTCCCATCGGAAACCTCGGCGACGCCTCGCGCCGTCTGATCGAGGTGCTCGAGAACGCCGAGATCGTCGTCGCCGAGGACACCCGCACCACCGGACGCCTCCTGCAGGCCCTGGAGATCACGAACCGTCCGCGTCTGATCGCGCTGCACGACCACAACGAGAAGCAGAAGGCGGCGGAGCTCGCCGCACTCGCCGCCGAACAGGACGTCGTCGTGGTGAGCGACGCCGGGATGCCCGCGATCAGCGACCCCGGGTACGGCCTGGTCGCCGAGGCCGCGGCCCTGGGCGTCACGGTCACGGCTATCCCCGGGCCGAGCGCGGTGCTCATGGCGCTCGCGATCTCCGGTCTGCCGACCGACCGCTTCACGTTCGAGGGCTTCCTGCCGCGCAAGCCGGGAGATCGGCGATCGGCGCTGCGTGCGCTCGCCGCAGAGCCGCGGACCATGGTCTTCTTCGAGTCCCCCTCGCGGCTCGCGAGCTCGCTCGCCGACATGGGCGCGGCGTTCGGCGACGACCGGCGGATCGCGGTGTGCCGGGAGCTGACGAAGTTCTACGAAGAGGTCAGACGCGGCACGCCGGGCGAACTCGTCGCCTGGGCCGAGAACGGCGTCAAGGGCGAGATCGTCGTCGTCGTGGAGGGGGCGCCACGACGCGTCGCCTCGACCGAGGACGCGCTCGCCCAGGTGCAGGAGCTCGTGGCCTCCGGCATCCGCCTGAAGGAGGCGTGCGCCGAGGTCGCCGCGCTCACCGGGCTGTCATCGCGCGATCTGTACCAGGCCGTGCTGACGGCGCGGAGGGGAGAGCCCGCATGACCAGGAGGGCGACGGTCTACGACGTCGCGGACCGGGCCGGAGTGTCGATCGCGACAGTGTCGCGCGTGCTGCGGCTGCCGGATGCCGTTCGTCCGGCCACCCGGGAGCGCGTCCTCGCCGCGGTGTCCGAGCTCGGGTACGTCCCCAGCGGAAGCGCGCGCGGGCTGGCCGAGCGCCGCACCGGAGTGCTGGGGCTGTACTTCCCCGGGTTCGACGCGGCGGAGGAGGCGCCGGAGCTCGACGTCCTCGCCGAGGACGCCGCGACCGTCGGCTTCACCGTCGATCGCGAGGCGGATGCCGAGCACGCCTCGGGCATGCTCTTCCTCGACGAGGTGCTGCGCGGCGCCGAGCTGGAGGCGTGGAAGCGCGGCTTCGTGCTCATGATCGGGGTCGGGCGCGACGATCCGACCCGGGAGACCGTGCGGGACATCGCCGGCCGGGTGGACGGCCTCATGGTGCTCGCGCAGAGCGTGCCCGACGATGTGCTCGCCCGCCTCGCCCAACGGATCCCGGTCGTGGTGCTGTCGGGCCCGCCGCGGGGGGATCGGTACGACCACGTCACGGTCAGCAACGCCGAGGCGATGGCGGAGGTGACGCGCCTCGTGCTCGCAGAGGCGGACCGCGGGCGCATCGCCTTCCTCGCCGGGCCCGAGGATTCTCCCGACGGCGCGGAGCGCTGGGACGGGTTCGCTGCGGCCGTGTCCGCTGCGGGGATGTCGATCGACGAGGTCGTGGTCGTCCGTGGCGACTTCACGCGCGAGTCCGGGCGGCGGGCCGTCGCCGAGCTGCTCGAGGGCGGACCGCTGTCGGCCCTGATCGCTGCGAACGACCAGATGGCGCTGGGGGCGATCGAGGCGTTCCGCGCCCAGGGCGTGCGGGTCCCGGAGGACGTGCTCGTGAGCGGGTTCGACGGCATCGAGGAGGCTGCGACCGCACGCCCCGCTCTCACGACGGTGCGCCAGCCGATGACCGATCTCGGGCGGGCCGCGGTGCAGTTGCTCGCCCGACGTCTTCAGGACCCGGGGGCCGAGCCGATGTCGGTGCGCCTGCCTCTGCGCATCCTCGTCAGGGAGAGCACGAGCAGGGCCTGATCCGGCGGCGGATCCGCATGCGATCCCAGCAGGCTGTGGCACCGCTCCCATCCCTGCTGCTGCGTGTTCTCCGAGGGTCCGACGCGCGTCCGCGGCAGATGTCAAGGGGTTGCATATCGGAAATGTATGCGCTTACACTCGCTCATGCGGCTCCGGCCGCGGGGTTCTCGACGAGCGAGGATCCCTCATGACACGGACGACATGAGGTGGAAGCGTGGCGAAGACGCACATGCTCCGACGCTGGCGGAGAGCCGCGATCGTGGGGCTGGCGGCAGCGGCGGTCGCACTCAGCGGCTGCAGCATCCAGATCACATCGCAACCCGATCCCTCGATCGGCGACGACACGATGCTCATCAACGCGGATCACGGGAACCCGTTCTTCACGAGGAACTTCAACCCGTATCTGACGAACACGCGCACGGCATCGCGGTGGATCTACGAGCCGCTGATCCTGGTCAATCCGCTGGACGGCACGCTCAACCCGTGGCTGGCCAGCGAGTGGTCGCAGCCCGACGCGAAGACGATCGTGATGACGATCCGCGACGACGTGCAGTGGAGCGACGGCGAGGACTTCACCGTCGACGACGTGGCGTTCACGTTCCAACTGCTGAAGGACAACCCCTCGCTCGACATCAAGGGCGCCTGGCAGCACCTCGAGAGCGTCGAGACCGACGGTGACGAGGTGATCCTGCACCTGCAGACCGAGGATGCGCCGTCGCTGTCGATCCTCGGGCTCACCATGATCGTCCCCGAGCACATCTGGGCGGAGGTCGACGACCCCGGCACGTACCGTAACGAGGAGCCGATCGGCACCGGTCCCTTCGTGCTGGGCAACTACAACGACCAGCAGTACTCGATGGACAAGAACCCCGACTACTGGCAGGCGGACTCGATCGAGGTCGAGCACATCATCCTCCCGGCGACGAACACGCAGCTGGACACCGTGACCCGCGGCTACGACTGGGCGTACTCGTTCATCTCCGACGTCGAGGGCACGTGGGGGGCCGCCAGCCCCGACAACTCGTGGTGGTTCCCGCCGGGCGGCGTGATCGCCCTGATGCCGAACCTCGAGGTCGCGCCCTTCGACGACGTGAACGTGCGCCGCGGCATCGCCCTCGCGCTCGATCGCGAGGAGATCGCCGAGACGGCATCCGAGGGCTACATGGAGCCGGCCGGGCAGACCGGGCTGATCCTGCCCAATCAGGAGAAGTACCTCGATCCGACGATCCCCGACGGCGGCATGATCACCCAGGACGTGGATGCCGCGCTCGCCGCCTTCGCCGAGTCGGGCTACACCCTGCAGGGCGATCAGCTCGTCGGCTCCGACGGGAAGCAGCTCGAGTTCGCGCTCACCACGGCCAACGGCTACTCCGACTGGACCCGCGCCGCGCAGACCGTGCAGAGCCAGCTCGCCGCGGTGGGGGTCAAGGTCACCCTGAAGCTGCCGCAGCCCGCGGGCTATCAGAGCGCGATCGCCAACGGCGACTTCGAGATGGCGATCGGCGGCATGGGCAACGGCGACGTCTACCAGGCCTACAACAACCTGCTCTCCAGCGAGTTCTACGTGCCGTCGGGAGAGTCCACGGCGAACAACTTCGAGCGGTACCGCTCGGACGAGGCGGACGCTCTGCTCGCCGAGTACCGCGAGACCGTCGACCCTGCGCGCCAGCAGGAGATCATCGACGAGCTGCAGGGCATCGTCTACGACGAGCTCCCGGTGATCGGTCTGTACTACGGCGGCATCTGGGGTCTCTTCAACGACGCCAAGTTCACCGGTTGGCCGTCTGCGGACGACCCGTACATGATCCCGCAGAACTACGACTCCGCTCCGCTGATGATCTTCACCCGGCTCGAGCGCGTGAAGGGAGGGGACCAGTGAAGTACCTGCTCCAGAAGATCGGCCTGTTCGTGCTCACCCTGTGGGCCGCGATCACCCTGAACTTCTTCCTGCCGCGGCTCATGCCGGGCTCCCCGGCGGATGCCGCGATCGCCAAGCTCGCGCAGAACGGTCCGGTCTCCGACGCCACGAGGGCCGCGATCGAGGCCCAGCTCGGCGTGCCGACCGGGTCGATGTGGGACCAGTACGTGGCCTACCTCGGCCAGGTCGTCCGGCTCGACTTCGGCGTCTCCTACACCTTCTATCCGCAGAGCGTGTCGAGCATGGTCTCCACGGCGCTGCCGTACACGATCGGCCTCGTCGGCATCGTCACGATCCTCGCGTTCGTGATCGGCACCCTGATCGGCGTCTCCGCCGCCTGGCGGCGGGGCACCTGGCTCGACTCCCTGCCGACGCTGACGGGTTCGTTCCTCAGCACCTTCCCCTACTTCTGGACCGCGTTGCTGCTGCTGTTCTTCCTCGGGTACGTGCTGCACTGGTTCCCGACCACGGGGGCGTACGCCGCGACCACGACGCCGGGCTTCACCGGGGAGTTCTTCCTCGACATCGCCCAGCACGCCGTGCTGCCTGCGCTGACGATCCTGCTGACCTCGCTCGGCGGGTGGATCATCGGCATGCGCAACGCCATGATCAACACGCTCGGCGAGGACTACGTGACCTTCGCCGAGGCGAACGGCCTGCGCGGGCGCACGATCGCGCTCCGCTACGCCGCACGCAACGCGATCCTGCCGAACCTCACCGGCTTCGGGCTCACGCTGGGCGGCGTGGTCGGCGGATCGATCCTCGTGGAGCAGGTCTTCCAATACCCCGGTATCGGGTACCTGCTCTTCAACGCCGTGATCGGGCAGGACTACCCGCTCATGCAGGCGCTCTTCCTGATGATCACCGTGAGCGTGCTCATCGCCAACTTCCTCGTGGACATCCTCTACGGGGTACTCGACCCGAGGACTCGCCGATGACCTCCACCATGAACGTCAAGGTCCCCTCCGCCCGGATCGCCGCTCCCAGCCCGTGGCGCGCCTTCGCCCGCATGGTGGGCACGCTGTGGGGCAACGGCAAGGCCCGACTCGGACTCATCATCCTCGGGCTGTTCGTCCTCGTCGCGGTGTTCGCGCCGCTGCTCGCGCCGTACGGGGCGAAGGACAACGGCTTCGAGCGAAACGCGGACGCGTCCCCGGCCCACTGGCTGGGCACCACCGCCGCCGGCGAGGACGTGCTGAGCCAGCTCATCTACGGTTCGCAGGTGAGCCTGCTCGTCGGTCTCGCCGCCGGCCTCCTCTCGACGATCGTCGCGGTGCTGATCGGCCTCAGCTGGGGCTACATGCGCGGCTTCGCCGCCGAGGTGATCGGGTTCATCGTGAACCTGTTCCTCGTCATCCCCGGCCTGCCGCTCATGATCGTCATCGCGGCCTATCTGCAGAACGGCGGCATCCTCATGATCATCGCCGTGATCGTGGTGACCGGTTGGGCGTGGGGCGCACGCGTGCTGCGCAGCCAGACGCAGTCGCTGCGCGGCAACGACTTCGTCGCATCGGCGCAGTTCTCGGGCGACAGCCCGGCGCGCATCGTGTTCCGCGAGATCCTGCCGAACATGACGTCGATCATCGCCGGCACACTGTTCGGCGCGGCAACCGCGGCGATCCTCGCCGAGGCCGGCCTCGAGTTCCTCGGACTCGGCGACTCCAGCATCGTCAGCTGGGGCACGATGCTCTACTGGGCGCAGAACTCCAACTCCCTGCTCACCGGGCAGTGGCTGCTGCTGTTCGCCCCCGGTCTGTGCATCGCGCTGCTGGCGCTCAGCCTCACACTCATCAACTTCGGCGTGGACGGCATCTCGAATCCGCGCCTGCGCGAAGGAAAGGGTCGATGATGACCGCTGCGGAGAAGAACGAGATCCTGCTCGACGTGCAGGGCCTGTCGGTCGAATACGCCTCGCCCGGTGCGGTGCCCGTCACCGCGGTCGACGATGTCTCCTTCACGCTGCGTCGAGGCGAGTTCGTCGGCCTCGTGGGCGAGTCGGGCTCGGGCAAGTCGACCCTCGGTTTCGCGCTCACGCGTCTGCAGAAGCCGCCGGCACGGATCAGCGGCGGTCGTATCCTGTTCGACGGCCGCGACATCCGCGAGCTCGACGCCGAGCAACTGCGCCGGCAGCGGCAGGGCGGGTTCGCCATGGTCCTGCAGTCCGGTATGAACGCGCTCAATCCGGTGCGCACGGTCGGTAACCACTTCCGAGACATCTTCGCGGCTCACGGGCATGTCGCGCCCGAGGCCAGGGACGCCAGGGCACGGGAGCTCGTCGCGAAGGTCGGTCTCGATCCCGTGGTGCTCTCGCGCTACCCCGGCGAGCTCTCCGGCGGCATGCGACAGCGCACGTCGATCGCGCTCGCGCTGTCGCTCGAACCGCAGCTGATGGTGTTCGATGAGCCGACCACCGCGCTCGACGTGCTCGTGCAGCATGCCGTGATGGACACGATCAAGGAGCTCCAGCACGCCGAGGGCTTCACTGCGATCCTCATCAGCCATGACCTCGGCATCGTGCTCGAGGCCACTGATCGGGTGATGGTGATGCACGAGGGTCGCATCGTCGAGGACGCACCGAGCCGGGACGTGCTGCATCGTCCGCAGGACGAGTACACGCGGATGCTGTTGAGCCACTACGCCGACCCGCGGGCCGAATCGATCTCGATCCCCGGTTTCGTCGACCTCGGCACGAGGCGTCGCGATGGACGTTCGCGCACGGATGTCACCGAGACCGTGCCGACCGTGTCGCAGCGCGACGCCCGCCGAGCGGATGCCGCGATCGTGCTCGAGGGCGTGTCCAAGCGCTATCCCGCCCCTCGCCGAGGGGAGAACGAGGTCGTCGCGGTCGACGACGTGTCGTTCCGCCTCGAACCCGGGGAGGCTCTCGCCCTGGTGGGAGCATCCGGCTCAGGCAAATCGACGCTCGCCAAGCTCATCACCGGCGTCGAGAAGCCGACCTCGGGGAGCGTCCGGTTCGGAGACACCGACGTGCCGTCGCTGCGGCGCCGCGGGCTGCGCGACCTGCGCAAGGACCTGCAGATGGTGTTCCAGGATCCGTACGCGGCGCTGAATCCGCTGCACACGGTCGAGTACGCGCTCAGCCGGCCGATCCGCAACTACACGCCGCTCCGCGGAGACGAAGCCCGGTCCCGGGTGCTCGAGCTCCTCGAGACGGTCGGCCTCACGCCGGTCGAGCAGTTCGCGGGCAAGCTGCCGCACCAGCTCTCGGGTGGTCAGCGCCAGCGCGTGGTGATCGCGCGGGCTCTGGCCAGCGACCCCCAGGTGCTCATCGCCGACGAACCGGTGTCGATGCTCGACGTGTCGCTCCGCGCCGGCGTGCTCGCCCTGCTCGAGGATCTCCGCGAACGATGGGGCATCAGCATGCTCTACATCACGCACGACCTGCTGAGCGCGCGGCTGGTCACCGAGAACATCCTCGTGCTGAACCGCGGTCGCGTGGTCGAGCGCGGCGAGACGGCGCAGGTGCTGCAGCATCCGGAGGACCCGTACACGGTCGAGCTCCTGGACGCGGTGCCGAATCCCGCACGCATCCGATAGACCCGCACGCATCCGATTCACATCGAGAGGAGAGCATCCGTGCTCGCATTCCCCGACGGCTTCCTCTGGGGAGCATCGACCGCCGCCCACCAGGTGGAGGGCAACAACACGACCAGCAACTGGTGGGCCATGGAGCACGCTCCTGGTTCGCCCATGGTCGAGCCCTCCGGCGACGCCGCGGATCACTTCCACCGCTACCCCGAGGACATGCGGCTGCTCGCCGACGCCGGCCTGAACTCCTACCGGTTCTCGGTGGAATGGGCGCGCATCGAGCCGGAGCGCGGGTTCATCTCGCGAGCCTCGCTCGACCACTACCGACGCATGATCGACACCGCGCGCGACCTGGGCCTGGACCCCACGGTCACTCTCATGCACTTCACGGTGCCCCAGTGGTTCCAGCGCGACGGGTTCTGGCGCGCGCCGGATGCCGTCGACCTGTTCTCCCGCTATGTCGAGACGGTGCTCCCGATCCTCGACGACGTGACCTACGTGTGCACGATCAACGAGCCCAACATCGCCGCGATGCTGGCCGGGGGAGAGGACGCGGCGAACCTCGTCGCCTACGGTCTGCCCAAGCCCGACCTCGGCGTCGCCGACACGCTGCTCGCCGCGCACCGCCGCGCCTCCGACATCCTGCACTCGGTCTCGGGCGTGCAGGCGGGCTGGACCATCGCGACGCAGGCCTTCCACTCGACGGGCGAGCCGGGCGCGGACGAGATGCTCGCCGAGTACGGCGACCCGCGTGATCACTGGTATCTCGACCAGTCGGCCGGCGACGACTTCGTCGGAGTGCAGGCCTACACCCGCACGTTCATCGGCCCGGAGGGGCCACGGCCGGTGTCGCCCGACGTGGAGACGACGCTCACGGGCTGGGAGTTCTTCCCCGACGCGCTGGAACTCGGTGTGCGCAGCGCGTGGGAGCGCAGCGGCGGGGTGCCGGTGCTCGTCACCGAGAACGGCATCGCGACGGCCGACGACACGCGTCGTATCGCGTACACGCAGGGAGCGCTCGAGGGCCTGCATCGGGCGATCTCCGACGGCATCGAGGTGCGGGCGTACCAGCACTGGAGCGCGCTGGACAACTACGAGTGGGCCAGCGGCTACGCTCCGACGTTCGGCCTCATCGGCTTCGATCGGCTGACGTTCGAGCGCTCACCGAAGCCCTCGCTCGCGTGGCTGGGAGAGATCGCGCGGCGGAACGCGCTCTGAACCCGGCCGTCAGGTTCAGCCTTCGATCGGCGCGCTGAGCGCTTCGTCGACGCCCGAGGCGGCGACGAGCGCCAGCGCGCGTTCGAGCACCTGGAGGTCCTCGACGGTCTCGACCTCGGTGACCCGTCCCCACCGCAGGGTGAGGAATTGGAACGCCGTGTTCTCGTAGCGCGAGCCGTCGGGCAGGTCGCCCGAGACGAATGCCCGCGTCGCGACGCGGGTGCGCCATGGGCCGCCCGAGACGAGCACGTCCCGGATGTCGAAGCGCGCACCGGGCAGCAGCCGCAGCGTCCGCTCCCACCATCGGATCATGGCCTCGCGACTCACGCGGCGCCCGCCGAGCGCGTGCCGCCCGTGGAACACGTAGACGAAGTCGTCGGCGAGACCCTCGACCATGGGCAGGTAGTCTCCCTCGTTGATCCGGTCGAAGACCCGGCGCACCTTTGCACGAACGATCATCCGATACATCGTGTCTCCTTTACGTTACGATGAGTCATATAATGACATCGCCCGGCCGCCCGCGTAAAGCCTCGATCGACGAGGCGATTCTCGATGCATTCGCCGATCTCCTCGTGGACCGCGGCTTCGTCGACGTCCGGATCGACGACGTCGTGGCGCGCGCGGGCACGAACAAGCCCGCCTTCTACCGGCGGTTCCGCGACCTCGCCGATCTCGTATCCGTCCTCCTCGCGCGCAGGCACGGGCTCGACGACGACATCGACACCGGCACTCTTCCCGGCGATCTGCGCGAGGTGCAGCGTCGCCAGGTGACGCTCTTCACGGACCCGGTCGTCGCGCGCGGGCTGGTCGGCTGGGCAGCCCATGCGCAGTCGCACCCCGATCGCGCGGAGCCGTTCATCGCCGGGTACCTGGCACCGCGCCGGGCGTTCACGCACGTCATCCTCGCGCGCGCCGTCGCGCGTGGGGAGATCGAACCGGGGGCGGATGCCGACTGGATCGCCGATCTGCTCACCGGGCCCCTTCTCATGCGCATCACGCTCCCGGGGATGCCGCCGATCGATCAGGCGCTCGCCGCCCACACCGTGGAAGCCGCGCTCGTCGCTCTCGGATATCGACGGCCGGACTCCGCCGTCGCAGATGCCTACGACCGTCGAGCCGACGAGTACACCGCGGCGGCCGGGCGGCTCGATCAGATGGATCCGCGCGACATCGCCGTCATCGCAAGATGGCGTGACGAGACTGCGGGACCGCTGGTGGACGCCGGATGCGGCCCGGGGCACTGGACGGCGTTCCTCGACGATGGCGACAGAACCGTCGCCGGTGTCGACCTATCGGAAGGGATGATCGCGCGGGCCCGCGCCGCCCACCCTGGGGTCGCGTTCGAGCTCGGATCGTTCCGCGAGCTGCCCCGGCGGTCGGCATCCGTCGGCGGCATCCTCGCCTGGTACTCGCTCATCCACATTCCGCCCGCCGAGGTCCCAATGGTCCTGGCCGAGTTCGCCCGCGTGCTGACCCCCGGCGGAGGACTGCTGCTGGGGTTCTTCGACGGCGAACCACGCGGGGGTTTCACGCATGCGATCGCGCCGGCGTGGTTCTGGAGCATCGGCACCCTCACCGCGCTGCTCGAGGACGCGGGATTCTCCGTCGTCGGGAGTGAGCGGCGCTCGCGAGAACCAGGCGAGGTCAGCATCCGTCCGCACGCATCGATCGCGGCCGTCCGCCTCGCGTAACCCGCCCCCTGATCACGCCTAGAATCGATCCCATGCCCGCTGGCGAATCGTTCTACATCACCACGCCCATCTATTACCCGTCCGACGTGCCGCACATCGGCCACGGGTACACCTCGGTGGCCGTCGACGCGCTCGCGCGCTGGCACCGTCAGTCGGGTGACGACACCTGGATGCTGACGGGTACCGACGAGCACGGTCAGAAGATGCTCCGCGCCGCCGCGGCGAACAACGTCACGCCGCAGGAGTGGGTCGACAAGCTCGTCAGCGAGGCCTGGTTCCCGCTGCTGAAGACCCTCGACGTCGCGAACGACGACTTCATCCGCACCACGCAGGAGCGGCACGAGGAGCGCGTCAAGAGGTTCGTGCAGGCAATCTACGACCGCGGCTACATCTACGCGGGCGAGTACGAGGCGCTCTACTGCGTCGGCTGCGAGGAGTTCAAGCCCGAGTCCGAGATCCTCGACGGCACCGGTCCGTTCGAGGGCCTGAAGGTCTGCGCGATCCACTCCAAGCCGCTCGAGCTGCTGCAGGAGAAGAACTACTTCTTCAAGCTCAGCGAGTTCCAGGACCGTCTGCTCGAGCTGTACAAGACCGAACCCGATTTCGTGCGCCCCGAATCGGCGCGCAACGAGGTCGTCTCGTTCGTTCGTCAGGGGCTGAAGGACCTCTCGATCTCGCGTTCGGCGTTCGACTGGGGTATCGAGGTGCCCTGGGACAGCTCGCACGTCATCTACGTGTGGGTCGACGCGCTGCTCAACTACGCGACCGCCGTGGGCTACGGGGAGGACGAGGAGACGTTCGCTCGACGATGGCCCGCCTATCACGTGGTCGGCAAGGACATCCTGCGCTTCCACGCCGTGATCTGGCCGGCCATGCTGATGGCCGCGGGACTCGACGTGCCCAAGGGCGTGTTCGCGCACGGCTGGCTGCTCGTCGGCGGCGAGAAGATGTCGAAGTCGAAGCTCACCGGCATCGCGCCGACCGAGATCACCGACGTCTTCGGCTCCGACGCGTACCGCTTCTACTTCCTCTCGGCCATCGCGTTCGGCCAGGACGGCTCGTTCTCGTGGGAGGACCTCTCGGCCCGCTACCAGGCCGAGCTCGCGAACGGATTCGGCAACCTCGCGTCGCGCACCACGGCGATGATCGAGAAGTACTTCGAGGGGATCGTGCCGCCCGCGGCCGAGTACTCCGAGAACGACCTCGAGATCCAGCAGATCGTCGCCGAGGCGACGACGAACGCGGATGCCGCGATCGAGCAGTTCCGCATCGATGAGGCGATCCGGTCGATCTGGACGATCGTCGACGCCCTCAACGGCTACATCACCGAGAACGAGCCGTGGGCGCTGGCTCGCGATGAGTCGCAGCGTGCGCGCCTGGGCACCGTGCTCTACACGTGCGCCGAGGGTCTGCGTGCCCTGGCAGTGCTGCTCTCGCCGGTGATGCCGCAGTCGACCGAGAAGCTCTGGATCGCGCTGGGCGCCGCCGAGACCCTCGGGCGCCTGGTCGACCAGCCCCTCCGCGAGGCGGGCGCCTGGGGCGTGCTGAAGCCCGGAACGAGTGTCAACGGCCTCGCCCCGCTGTTCCCGCGCGTGGAACAGGCCTGATCGGCGTGACGTACGTCCAGACCCGGTCCGGCGACGGGCGCAAGGATCTGCGGTATCCCGCGGCTCCCGAGCCCCTCGCCGTGCCGGTCTACGACAACCACTCGCACCTGGAGATCCTCGACGGCGACGAGCCGCTCTCGCTCTCGGAGCATCTCGACAGGGCGAACGCCGTGGGGATCGCCGGCGTCGTGCAGGCCTCGGGAGACATCGAGTCGTCGCGCTGGGCGGTCGAGGCGGCGGCATCCGATGCTCGCGTGCTCGCGGCGGTCGCGATCCACCCGAACGACGCTCCGACATATGCCGAACAGGGAATGCTCGACGAGGCGATCGCCGTGATCGACGAGCTCGCCGCCCACCCGCGCACCCGTGCGATCGGCGAGACCGGGCTGGACTTCTTCCGCACGGAGCCCGAGCGGCGCTCACCGCAGCACGAGTCCTTCGAGGCGCACATCGCGCTGGCGAAGAAGCACGGCATCGCGATGCAGATCCATGATCGCGACGCGCACGACGCCGTGCTCGAGACGCTCGCCCGGGTCGGCGCACCGGAGACGACGGTGTTCCACTGCTTCTCCGGAGACGACGCGATGGCGCGGACCTGCGCGGATGCCGGCTACCACCTGTCCTTCGCCGGCAACGTCACGTTCAAGAACGCGCAGAACCTGCGCGACGCGCTGAAGGTGACGCCTCTCGACCGGGTCCTCGTCGAGACGGATGCGCCGTTCCTCACGCCCGTGCCGCTGCGCGGACGTCCCAACGCGCCGTACCTCGTGCCGATCACCGTGCGTTTCATGGCGGCCGAACTGGGCCTCGGTGTCGACGAGCTCTGCGCTCAGCTCGCGGCCAACACGCTGCGGGTCTACGGCTCGTTCGACTGAGCCTCGTCCGACTCGCGCTCACCGGCCGGGCGTGCGCTGACGATCTGCGAGATCGGCTTCCACACCAGCGCGAGCGTGAGGGCGGCACCGGCGAACGCGAACCACCAGGGGGCGGTGAGCCCCCAGGTCTGCGCGATCACGCCTCCGAGCGCCTGTCCGATGACCATTCCACCGAACACGCCCACCATGTTCACCGATGCCACCCGGCCCTGCAGCTCAGCGGGGACGAGGCGCTGCCGGACGGTCGTCGAGATCGTGCCCCACACGAACGCATAGGCGCCGAAGAAGAACATGATCACGAGCGCCAGCCAGCCGGTGCTCGTGAGCGCGAAGGCGAGGTGCATGAGCACCTCGAGCGTGAGCACGACCCGCATGAGGGTCGCGAACGACACATGCCGCTCCAGCCAGCCGAAGGTCATCGTGGCGAGGATTCCACCCAGAGCGGATGCCGTCGTCAGCGCGCCGTAGCCGATCGCTCCCATGTGCAGGTGCTCGGTCGCGTAGAGAACGAGCACGCCCCAGGGAGCGGCCCAGGTGACGTTGAAGGCGAGGATGATGATCACGAGCATCCGCACTGGCGGGTTGCGCCACAGCCAGCGCAGGCCTTCGGCGATGTCGGTGTGCACCGGCGCATGCTCCTCGCGGGGAGGCAGCGGCGTCGTCGCCATCCGGGAGATGAGCACCACGGCCAGAAGCACGCAGACGATCTCGACGAGGAACGGCCAGGCGCTGCCCGCCGCGAACAGGAACGCGCCGAGGGGCGGACCGGCGAACTGGTTGGCGACGAGGTACCCGGCCTGCAGACGGGCGTTGCCGACGCCGAGGTCGGCGGGCGTCACGAGCATGGGCAGCAGAGTGCTCCCCGCGGTGTCGACGAAGACCTCGGCCGTGCCGTAGAGGAAGGCGACGGCCAGCACGATCCAGATGTTCGCGGTGCCGGTGGTGAGGAACACGCAGAGAGCGGCGAGCACGATCGCGCGCGCGGCGTTCGCGGTCATCACGAGGCGCCGGCGGTCGAACCGGTCGGCGATCGCGCCTGCATGCAGGCCGAACAGCAGCCACGGCAGGAACTGCAGGATCGCGCCCGCCGCGACGAGGATCGGCGACGAGGTCATCGACGCGATGAGCAGGGGAGCGGCTGCGAGCGCTATGCCGTCGCCGACGTTGCTCGTCCACGATGACGCGAGCAGCCAGCGGAAGTCCCTGCCCATCCGCCGTGGTGCGAGGAGTTCACCGAGGGAGGGCATCCGAGAAGACTACCGAGAGTAGGGAACAATGGGAGGATGACCGTCACCCTGCTCGGAGCCACCGAGATCCGCAGCCTCGCCGCCGAGCTCGATGTCACCCCGACCAAGAAACTCGGTCAGAACTTCGTGGTCGACGCGAACACCGTGCGCAAGATCGTGCACGCCGCTCGCGTGCAGCCCGGTGAGCGCGTGGTCGAGGTCGGCCCAGGGCTCGGATCCCTGACGCTGGCGATCCTCGAGGCCGGGGCATCCGTCACGGCGGTGGAGATCGATCACCGACTGGCCGCCCGACTGCCGCAGACGGTCGCCGACCACGGGGTCGAACCCCAGCGGTTGACGGTGGTCGATGCGGACGCCCTGCGTGTGACCGAGCTGCCGGGCGACCCCGAGGTGCTCGTCGCGAACCTGCCCTACAACGTCTCGGTCCCGGTGCTCCTGCACTTCCTCGAGACGTTCGATCACCTGAAGCGCGGTGTCGTGATGGTGCAGGCCGAGGTCGCGGAACGGCTCGCGGCGAAACCCGGCTCGAAGATCTACGGCTCGCCGAGCGTCAAGGCGGCCTGGTACGGGGACTGGAAGCTCGCCGGCACCGTGTCTCGTCAGGTGTTCTGGCCCGTCCCCAACGTCGACAGCCTGCTGGTCGGCTTCGACCGCGCCGAGGGCGAGCGCGGAACACTGGAGGAGCGCCGCCGGACCTTCGAGATCGTCGACGCCGCGTTCAACCAGCGTCGCAAGATGCTCCGACAGGCCCTCTCGGGGCTCTTCGGCAGCTCGGCTGCGGCCTCGGTCGTGCTGGAATCCGCGGGCGTCGCACCCACGGGACGCGGAGAGGATCTCACGGTGGACGACTTCCACCGCATCGCCCTGCGCGCGGCAGCGGTCGTGGACCAGGGGAGCGGCACGTGAGCGTCGCGGCGACGCCTGCGTCGGTGCACGTGCGTGCACCGGGAAAGATCAACGTCTATCTCGGCGTCGGCGATCGCCAGGACGACGGGTATCACCCTCTCGCGACGGTCTTCCAGGCGGTCTCGCTGTATGAGGATGTGATCGCGCGGCGGGCCGCCGACTTCTCGATCACCGTGACCGGCGATGTCGACCCCGACACGGTGCCGCTCGACGACCGCAATCTCGCGATGCGTGCGGCCAAGCTGCTCGCCGCGGCCGCCGACTACCACGGGGGCGTCGCCCTCGAGATCCGCAAGAGCGTGCCGGTCGCCGGCGGCATGGGCGGGGGATCGGCGGATGCCGCAGCCGCGCTGGTCGCGTGCGATGCGCTCTGGGGTACGGGCTTCTCGCAGGTGCGTCTGCACGAGTTGGCCGCGAGGCTGGGTGCTGACGTGCCCTTCGCGCTGCACGGCGGGACCGCGGTCGGCACAGGTCGTGGAGACCAGCTCAATCCTGCGCTCGCCCGCGGGCGCTTCGACTGGATCCTCATCACGAGCGATGAAGGGCTGTCGACGCCCGCCGTCTACAGCCGGCTCGATGAGATACGCGGGATCGACGGCGCGCTCGCCGATGATCCGCCGCCTTCTCTCGACGTCCCTGTGGCCGTGCTGCATGCTCTGCGAGCGGGGAATGCGGAGGATTTGGCCGAGACCCTCGCCAACGACCTCGAGGATGCCGCGTTCGACCTCAGGCCCGAGCTCGAGCAGCGCCTGCTGCACGGAGTCCGTGCGGGGGCGTTGCGCGGCATCGTCTCCGGTTCGGGGCCGACGATCGCGCTGCTGTGTGCGGACCCCGAGAGCGCGCAGCACGTGCAGGCCGTGCTGCGCGAGACGGGCGTCGATTCGCTGCACGTGCACGGGCCCGTTCCGGGTGCCCGCATCCTCGCCTGAGGGCTCCCGTGCTGTGCGAGCCGTCTGCACATGTACATAATGGGGTAACCCGATGTGACCGTGCACACGCGAGGAGGCGTTGATGTCCACTCCCTCCGAGCGCGCCCGGGTTCCGAGCATCCGGGACGTCGCCCGCCTCGCTGGCGTGTCCCATCAGACCGTGTCTCGCGTGCTCAACGATCATCCGAGCATCCGCCCGGAGACGAAGGCGAAGGTGCTCGACGCCATCACGGTGCTCGATTACCGGCCGAACCTCGCCGCGCGGGCGCTGGTGACCAGCAAGTCGAGCCTGCTCGGCATCCTGTCGGCGACGGTGGGCGAGTTCGGGCCGACATCGTCGATCGCCGGCATCGAGGACGCGGCGCGCGAGGAGGGCTACTCGGTCTCGACCCTCAATCTGCCCGACACCTCGCCCGAGGCCATCGGCACCGCGTTGCGACAGCTCGCCCGCGAGCAGGTCGACGGTGTCGTCGCGCTCGCTCCGCAGGTGCGGGTCTTCCATGTCCTCAAAGGCATGAGCGTCGATCTGCCCTTCGTCACCCTGCAGACCGCGTCAGGATCCGACGGGGTCAGCCATTCGCCGGACCAGGTCTCCGGTGCTCGGGCGGCCACTGAACACCTGATATCGCTGGGGCACAGCGACATCCTGCATCTGGCGGGGCCGCAGGACTGGATCGAGGCGGAGTCCCGGATGCGCGGCTACCTCGAGGCGCTTCGGGAAGCCGATCTGCCGACGTTCCCGCCGATCCGCGGGGACTGGACCGTCGACTTCGGGTTCTTCGCGGGCCAGGAGCTGTCGCGTCGACGCGACTTCACGGCGGTGTTCGCGGCGAACGACCTCATGGCGATCGGCCTGATGCACGGCTTCCGTGTCTCCGGCATCCGGGTCCCGCACGACGTCAGCGTCGTCGGATTCGACGACATCCCGGTCGCCGCGCACGTGGCGCCGACCCTCACCACGGTGCATCAGGACTTCTCGGAGTTGGGACGCAGGGCCGTTCGGATGCTGCTCGCCCAGATCCGCGGAGAGCAGCCCCCGTCGTTCGGCCAGGTGGAGACGAGGCTGCGCATGCGCGAGTCCTCCGCCGCGCGCTGAGAACACGATTCGATCACGGGCTTGACACCGCTCGATCGAACGTCCAACATTGAGACGCATGTGAACGGTCACATTGGAGGTGACCGCACAGAGTCGAGGAAGATCCGTGAGCACCACAGCAACGTTGCCGGTCGTTTCCGGCCCCATCCTGGAGATGCGCGACATCACCAAGGAATTCCCCGGGGTCAAGGCGCTGTCCGACGTGTCGATCACCGTCCGCTCGGGCGAGATCCATGCGATCTGCGGCGAGAACGGCGCCGGCAAGTCCACCCTCATGAAGGTCCTGTCCGGGGTCTACCCGTACGGCTCCTACGACGGCGACATCCTGCTCTACGGGCAGGAACAGCGCTACCGCGACATCGCCGCGAGCGAGCAGGCCGGGATCGTCATCATCCACCAGGAGCTCGCTCTGATCCCCGAGCTCTCGATCACCGAGAACATCTTCCTCGGGAACGAGATCCGCCGGTTCGGACGCATCGACTGGCAGGCGCAGAAGGCGCGCGCGGTCGAGCTGCTGGCCCGAGTCGGGCTGAACGAGGACCCCGATGTCCAGATCAAGACGCTCGGCGTCGGCAAGCAGCAGCTGATCGAGATCGCGAAGGCACTGAACAAGGATGTCAAGCTGCTCATCCTCGACGAGCCCACCGCCGCGCTGAACGAGAACGACTCGCAGCATCTGCTCGACCTGATCCTCGGGCTCAAGGCCAAGGGGATCGCGTCGATCATCATCAGCCACAAGCTCAACGAGATCGAGCAGATCGCCGACGAGATCACGATCATCCGCGACGGCCGTACGGTCGAGACGCTCGACATCTCGCGCGGCGAGATCAACGAGGACCGCATCATCCGTGGCATGGTCGGCCGGTCGCTCGAGAGCCGCTATCCGGATCGCACGCCGCAGATCGGCGAGGTGTTCTTCGAGGTCAAGGACTGGTGGGTGCAGCATCCGAGCGTGTCGGAGCGCATGGTCGTGAAGGGCTCGAGCATCAACGTGCGTCGTGGTGAGGTGGTCGGCATCGCCGGCCTCATGGGCGCCGGCCGCACGGAGCTCGCGATGAGCATCTTCGGCCGCTCGTACGGCACGTTCCTCAGCGGGCAGATCATCAAGGACGGTCAGGAGATCGTCCTGCCCGACGTCGCATCCGCGATCAAGCACGGTCTCGCCTACGTCAGCGAGGACCGCAAGGTGCTGGGTCTGAACCTGCTCGACACGATCAAGCGGTCGGTGGTCGCGGCGAAGCTGTCGAAGATCGCCACGCGCGGCGTCGTCGACTCCCGCCAGGAGTACGCGATCGCAGAGCAGTACCGCAAGGCGCTGCGGATCAAGACCCCCTCCGTCGAGGAGGGCGTCGGCAAGCTCTCCGGCGGCAACCAGCAGAAGGTCGTGCTCGCCCGCTGGATGTTCACCGATCCCGATCTGCTGATCCTCGACGAGCCCACCCGTGGCATCGACGTCGGTGCGAAGTACGAGATCTACGCGATCATCAACGAGCTCGCCGCCCAGGGCAAGGGCGTGATCGTGATCTCCAGCGAGCTGCCCGAGCTGCTCGGCATCTCCGACCGCATCTACACCGTCTTCGAAGGTCGGGTCACCGACTGCATCCCGGCCGATCAGGCGACACCCGAGGCCCTCATGCGCAGCATGACCTCCGCGAACCAGAAAGCATCCGCATGACCACTGATCTCACCACCACGAAGCGGCCGTTCCGCTTCGGCGACATCACCAAGATGTTCGGCGGCGGCGGCACCTCGTCGCTGCGCCAGTTCGGAATCCTCGGCAGCCTCATCGTCATCATCCTGCTGTTCGAGATCCTCACGCTGCTGCGCAACGGGCCAGGGGGAGCGACGCTCACCTCGGGCAACCTGATCAACGTCATCAACCAGTACTCGTTCATCCTGATCCTCGCGATCGGCATGGTGATGGTCATCATCATGGGCCACATCGATCTCTCGGTCGGTTCGGTCGCCGCCTTCACCGGGATCATCGTCGCCAAGTCGATGACGGACTGGCACCTTCCCTGGCCGCTGGCGATCCTGCTCGGGATCGGCGTCGGCGTGCTGGTGGGTGCGTGGCAGGGCTTCTGGGTCGCTTACGTCGGGGTCCCGGCGTTCATCGTGACGCTGGCCGGGATGCTGTTCTTCCGTGGTGCGAACCAGTGGATCGGCAACTCGCAGACCGTGCCGGTGCCGAAGGAGTTCCAGATCATCGGAAACGGCTACCTCCCCGAGGTCGCGCTGCCGCTCCCGTTCAACGTCCCCACGATGATCCTCGCCCTGCTCGGTGTTGCCTGGCTCGTGTTCTGGGAGATCCGCACCCGTCGGGTGCAGCACAAGATGGGCTCCGAGAGCGCACCCGTGTGGGTCAGCGTCACCAAGGTCGTGCTGCTGTCGGTCGTCGTGCTCGCGGCGGGCTGGATGTTCGCGACCGGTCGCCCTGGTACGAGCTTCCCGGTTCCCGGACTGATCCTGCTGGCGCTCGTCATCATCTACTCGTTCGTCACGAGCAACACCGTGTTCGGCCGTCACATCTACGCGGTCGGCGGCAACCGCCAGGCCGCCCGACTGTCGGGTGTGAAGGACCGCTGGGTCGACTTCTTCGTGATGATGAACATGTCCGTGCTCGCCTCGCTCGCAGGCATGATCTTCGTCGCCCGTTCGCAGGCGTCGGGCCCCGGTGACGGCAACGGCTGGGAGCTCGATGCGATCGCCAGTGTTTTCATCGGTGGCGCGGCCGTCGCCGGCGGTATCGGAACCGTCATCGGCTCGATCGTCGGTGGTCTCGTGATGGCGTTCCTGAACAACGGACTGCAGCTGCTCGGCCAGGGCGCCGACGTCGTCTCGATGATCAAGGGCGGCGTGCTGCTGCTCGCCGTCGGCATCGACGTGTGGAACAAGCAGCAGGGACGGCCCTCGCTGATCGGCTTCCTCATGCGTCGCTCGGCCCGCCAGGTGGATCCCGCCACAGAGACCTTCCGACCCAACCAGACCTACCAAGCCCCACCCGTCGACAAGACGAGCGGAAAGTAGGGGTTCGACCGCGCGTCCCACGCGCCCGGACCTTACATACACCAGAGAAAGAGATCACATGAAGAAGATCCTTGTTTCGGCGACAGCGCTTGTCGTCGCAGGCGCCTTCGCCCTCACCGGCTGCTCGTCGGACCGTGGGGGAGACGCGGGCACGTCCGGCTCCGGTGAGGAGGCGGCATCCGGCTTCGAGGCGGGCGCGACGATCGGTGTCGCGCTTCCCGACAAGACGTCGGAGAACTGGGTTCTCGCCGGCAAGCTGTTCACGGACGGCCTCGAGGCGGCCGGCTACAAGGCGGACGTGCAGTACGCGCCCGCCAGCAACACGGTCGCCGAGCAGCAGAACCAGATCCAGGCCATGGTCACCAACGGCGCCAAGGTCATCATCATCGGTGCGAAGGACGGCAAGCAGCTGGCCACGCAGGTGCAGGCGGCCAAGGATGCCGGCGCCTACGTCATCGCGTACGACCGACTGATCGAGAACACCGACGCGGTGGACTATTACGTCGCGTTCGACAACTTCAAGGTCGGCGAACTGCAGGGCCAGGCCCTGCTCGACGGTCTCGCCGAGCGCGCGGGTCACGAGGCTCCGTACAACATCGAGCTGTTCTCGGGTTCGCCGGACGACGCGAACTCGGCCGTGTTCTTCGACGGTGCGATGAAGGTGCTGCAGCCGAAGATCGACGACGGCACGCTGAACGTGGTGTCGGGTCAGACCGAGATCGCGCAGACGGCGACCGAGGGCTGGCTGGCGGAGAACGCGCAGAACCGCATGGACACCCTGCTCACGGGTTCGTACGGTGGTGACACGGTGCTCGACGGCGTGCTGTCGCCGAACGACACGCTCGCCCGCGCCATCATCACTTCGGTGGAGCAGGCCGGCAAGCCGGTTCCGGTCGTGACGGGTCAGGACTCCGAGGTCGAGTCCGTCAAGTCGATCATGGAGGGCAAGCAGTACTCCACGATCAACAAGGACACGTCGCTGCTCGTCGAGCAGAGCATCAAGATGGTCGATGAGCTCCAGAAGGGCGAAGAGGTCGAGGTGAACGACACCGAGCAGTACGATAACGGTGTCAAGATCGTCCCCGCCTACCTGCTCGACCCGGTCATCGTGACCAAGGAGAACGCCGCAGAGGCCTACGCGAACGTCCCGAGCCTGCTCGAGATCGTCAAGTCGTACCAGTAAGCGGATACACCGTCCCGGTACAGCCGGGACTCGCGAGCCGTCCGCCCTCTCGAGGGCGGGCGGCTCGTTCCATGCGGAGAGGAGGAATACGTCGCAGGCCTCGGGGATGCGGTGCCCTAGTTCCAGATCGGGTCGTCGGGGTCGGGAGAGTCGGTGCCGTCGGCGTCGGTCATGATGCGTGCATCGGAGATCCACGCCGTGAGAGGGCCGTCGTGGAGAAAGTGAGGTCGCGGTGTGCCGAGGAGATCGGGGCTCGTCGCGATGTCCAGCGGCTCCTGGCTCGCGAAGACGACGACGTTGCCGAGTGGCCCTTCATCGTCTTCCGGTTCTGCGTCGAGAACGACAGCGACGTGATCGAACACGGACCTCAGCGTGGCCGCCTGTCGCCGCGAGTACTCGAACGGATGCCCGTCGAGCAGGTTCACGGCGACGACTCCGGCGACTGCGGAGCGCGCGGCGACCCGGCGGTAGAACTCCTGGCTGGCCACGCGATGCCGGATGACCGCGGCATCCCAGAGATCGACGACGGTGAACTGCGCATTCACCCAGTCGGTGTCGATCGCGGTGCTCCCCGTCGCGGCGGCGCCGAGGTCGCGGAGTGGAGACGAGTGCTCGGGCGACGGCTTCTCGTCCGGAAGCTCCGCGTCTGCGACCGCCCGCGCATCGCCGAAGATGACTCGAACGTCGGAGCCGGGTGGCAGAGGCAGCGCGGAGATCACGGCGGCGAAGAGCGCGGGCTCGAACTCGACCACGATCTGAGGTGATCCGGGTCGCGTGGCTTCGACGTAGCGCGCCAGCGTGAGTGCTCCGGCTCCCAGATGCACGGTGAACAGCGGCGCATCGGGCGAAGCTGCGGCATCCATCGCGCGGGCGATGTGCTGGATGTACGCATACTCCAGGGAGGTGGGGTCGGTCATCGAGACGACGGATTGCGGAATTCCATCGACGCTGAGTTCATAGCGACCGGGTCGCCGTCGCGACTGCACCAGCTTTGCCGTGCGGTCGTCGAGTGAGAGCGAGAACACTCGGCGATTCCATGACACCCGTCGAGTCTAGGTCGGACGGGAGCGGGCGGAGACCGTCTGCCGGGGAGGAGAGAGGCAGAGCCGCGTCCTCGCGCGCGAAGGGCGGAATCAGAACGGCGGACGGATGCTGCCCACGAGGTCGAACGGCGGGAAGGAGGCTCTCCGGGTTGGGTCTGGCGTTCGTTCCTGACTCTTCAGGCCGCCTCCTGTCGTCGTCGATGGTGCGGAGCGCTCCGGCGACGACGCGAAGACCACGGTGTTCGGTACGGGCGCGCGATCGACGTAGACGTGCCCCGCCGGGCTGGACCATTCCAGGATTCCCCCGCCGATCTGCGTCACGTGCCACGGAGAAGCATGTTTGAGCGTGTGATGCCGACGGCAGAGAGCGGCGAGATTGTCGTCTTGCGTCGGTCCACCGAACTGGGCGTCGTCGTTGTGGTCGAGGTCGCATTTGCGTGCGGGGAGTCCGCAGGTGGGGAATCGGCAGCGCTGGTCGCGCGATCTGAGGTGTCTGCGGAGCTGTTCGGAGGGGCGGTAACGGTCGACGGCGAGCATTGCTCCGGTGTGGAGATGGGTGAGGACGCGGTCCCACCCTGTGGCGGTACCGGCGAGGATCCTGGCGGTATGGGTGTCCATCGGTGCAGTGCCGTCCAGGAGCGCGGGCGGGTGCACGGGAGGCGAAGCGGCCTCGATGTCGTCATCGCCGCCGGGGGCGCTGTGCCGATGAGCGGTACTACCGAGCTCCTGGCTCTCTCTCATGCTGTCGTCCATGTCATCCGTGCCTGGCTGCGTCGCGGTTGTGTCGGCGTTGTCCTGTTCCTCGCTCGTCGGTGCGAGGTCGGTGTTCATGAGGGTGGTGATGGGGACGGTGATCTCGTTGTGGGCGCGGATCTCGGTGAGGAGTGTGTCGGTGGTGTCGTGGCCGGTGGGGGTGCCGGTGAGGACGAGGGCGGCGATGAGGTCGGCGCGGATCTCGTCCACGGTGCGGTCGTCTGCGTCGAACGGGATCCCGGCCGTGGCGGCGTCTCGTTTCGCTTTCTGGTTCTCTTCGCGGAGGCGGTGTGCCATCTGGGAGAGGCGGTCCATCATCGCGTGGATGAGCACGGCGGGGGCGTGGACGTGCAGGTCGGCCATGCCGTCGTCGGCATCCGCTGTCCAGACGCGTCGTTTCGGGCGTGCGGCCTTGTGGCGGTCGTCGATGCTGCGGGGGTGGAAGCGTTCCGCGATCCTGTTCGCGATCGGCCGTAACCGGTTCGGGGACTCGACCTCGGCGAACGGCAGCACCGCCGCCGCATATGCCGCCCGTGTCGTGTCGTCCTCCAGGTGGGAGCCGGCATCGATGATGACCCGGGCGTGGGCGGAGCTGATCCGCCCTGCCGCTTGTGCCTGCCAGACGGCGGGGAATCCGTCGACGAGCCAGGACGCGTCACCGATGCGG